>CAZJIH010000001.1:0-125901 GCA_964545935.1 uncultured Akkermansia sp.
CGGTTACCGTACGACACGCACCGAAGGATGTCCCCTCGAATATTGTTCCGTCTTCTAGAGCTAGTATTGCTTTCATCCCTGTCCGTTCAAGCCAAGGAATCATAGCAGATAAATCAGCAATATGCAAGCAAAATCTGAACCACTGAACTACGATTCCGCCGCGGAAACCGATTCCACCTTATTGATTACAGATTGAAACTGATGTACACTCCACTGCGCTCTCCGAGTTTGCCACTTTGTGACCCTGTTTTTAAGAAAATGACTTCTAAAAACAACTTTTTCTAGTCTGTCGCGGGTCTACCAATATGAGTATCTGGTTCGCAATTGTACTTGCCTTTGCATTGTCATTGAAAGAATATACCGGACTTCGTAACAGTGAGTACGCAGTTACCTATATGTACACTGGTCTATGTGGCTCTGTTGCGGGAATCTTTAGTATGCTTGCAGATCAGATGAAGAAGAAAATTAAGACAGATGAAAATAGTACTAATGCTGTAGACAGCAAAGATATCAGCGATACGTAGTACCACATTCATCCCAAGGTTTTTTTAATAATCTCCACACCGTTAATCACCACGCAGGTACCTAATGAGGCTCCTCTCTACGGAGATGCGGACTTTGTAGCAGGACAGCGGTTCAGCTTCCGTGGCGCACGGGTCGGGAGCTAGTGGGGGAGAACCGCCTGTGCGTCATTTCGCTGAAATTTATCCTCTACCCCTTCATGTTCAATAGTTCATACATATTTTATGGTGGGCATCTCATTTTTAATGCGATGTCCAGCAAAAAATGAGATAAACAATAAATTTTAATGTCTTGCACGAGATGTACCCCAGTGCATTTCACGGGGCTTTGTGCAAAATTTTATAACACACACATAGTTTATAGTATTGACAGTAAATCACAAACACCTTTCATGATTGCGCATCGCATTAAAAATACGATAAACTACGTACGTCAGTTGCACGGAGTGCTGTACCTAAGCAGAGATTGCTGCTCAGGGAGGATGTCTAGGGGCACAACGCGAATTGTAAAACTATGAGTACAAAAGAGAAACATTCAAGGGAGCGGCAGGTCAGAACTGCCGAGGAATTTGAGCAATCAGATTGGGTTAAGAGGGCTAAAGACCCCGGCGCGGTGGAAGCAGCCATACGACAGGCACCGAATATCATCGACAGACTGGGTAGGAATTCAAAAATCGGTAGACAACTTTCCTCTGCCATCGAACTTTACCGAAATAACATAGGAGGTCAGGGGCTGCTTTCACCTCGCAATCTTCTCTTACTCGGCGGTGCTATCCTGTATTTCGTCTGCCCGCTCGATGTAATCCCGGATGTTATACCTGTTGTGGGGTGGCTGGATGATTTGGGAGTATTGGCACTTGTACTGCGATTTATTCTACCATCTAAGTCAGGAGGAGAAGAACCGGAAGATGTGAAGGAGACCGAACGCCTAACGGTGTCGCCGGATGTAACGGATTCGATCGCTGAGAGTTTACCGCCGGTTGCCGACATTAAGGAAGAACTGGAGGATGTGAGGAGTACGCTCGAAGCAGCTGATGAAAATGACGTGGCAGAATTGGAGAGAGAACTCGCCGATCCGCTCCGCCGAATTATCTTCACCGGATCATTCAGTGCCGGTAAGTCCAGTTTGATTAACTGCCTACTCGACCGGGAATTCCTGCCCACGAGTCCCCTGCCCTGCACACAAGTGCTGACAACGATCACGTACGGCGAAAAACCTTGCGCAACTGTGCTGTATAACGATGACAGCGTCCAAGTTATCGATGATCTCGCGCTCCTGAGTAAGCGCGAATGCCCGGAACTGAGAAATGCGAAGGAACTCTTGGTGATGTTACCCCATGAACTACTGCGAAACGGATTGAGTATTGTGGACACATGCGGTCTCGACTACAAGCAGTTTGACGAACGCTCCTACGATGAGCTCCCGCAATCCTCTGCCTTTGTCTTTGTAAAAAGTCTCGACAGCCCCGACATTGACAAGGCAGAGGATGAATTCCTAAATGGCGCAGCGCACAAACTCACGGGTGACCAAATTATTGTGGCTCTCAACAAGGCTGACCTCGTGGATGACAGCGATGATATGCTGCAAGAGGCACGCGAGCGAACGCAGAATTACTTCAAAGAGAAGCAATTTGAGGGTGTTCGAGTTTACTTAACATGCGCCGTGAATTCATCGGTGTGTGAGACAGAGGCATTCCGGCGAGAGCTCCGACGCCGCGCTGTTTCATCCATTCCCGCGGCTTCGGCGAGAAAGGCGCAGGATGCGCTCCGTGGAATGAAGGAAATGGCAGAAAAACAAAAAGCCAGACGAGACGAGCTAGCCCAATTAGACGCAGAGGAAAAAGAACGAGCTCGGGAGTTGCTGGAAAGGAAGCACACACGGGAGCTTACCGCTATCGAAAAACTTGCGGACAAGGCGAAGGAGCGTTTCGCCGCGCACCTGCGTACCTTTGTCAACGAGTCCCTCATCCCCAAGGCAAATGCTCTCATCGATAAAACACCCATCAACGAGCACTTTATCTCTACGATCATGGGAGCTGTACGCACTGCCCTCGCCCAATTCATCAAAACTGAAATCAATCAGATAGCTCAGTATTTTGAACAGAAGATTCCCGAAACCCGCATAGATGTCAACACCCTCATCTCCATTGATGCCCCACATTTGAAGACCATTGATGAGGCGACTCTCGATAAAATCGGCTCTTGGCTCCTCCCGGGAACGACGTTGGCGTGCTTCATCCTGATGGGACCCTTGAGCTGGTTGACAAGTGTGGCACTGCCACTCTTCGTAGCGGATCGCTTCAAGAGCGGTGAAGCCCTCATGGAAATCTTCAAGCGACTGGGTCCCACCCGTCAGGCCCGCGAGCAGTTCCGCCAAGAATTGGCGTCCGGGTTGTCGGAACTGCAGCAGCGCATTTGCAGCGATATCAACGCAAATGTGATTGATGATGTCGTTCGCCGCTTCAAAAACATTTCCCTCCGAGAAACCCTCTGATTCCGTAATCAACCGCATATCATACTATGTTTGAACAGTATAAAAAAGTAAAAGATGAACTCTGCGGCTATGTCTCTAAATGGATCGACATAGCGCGAGAGTGCCACGAAGAAAACTTCGTGAAAGAACTTGAAACTCAGCTGAATGAACTCCGTAAACTGCGTTTCAATATCGCCGTGCTCGGTAACATCAAACGCGGCAAATCCACCCTCATTAATACGCTGCTGGGACGCAGCGATGATACTCTCTCTCCCATCGATTGGAAGGTGTGCACAGGGGGCATCGTCCACTACATAAACACCGACAGCGACGAAAAGCAGAGGGGACGTGAATGCGCGGATGTCTATTTCAAAGACGGAAGAGTCGTCGAAGATATCGACCTTGCGGACATCGGAGATTACATCCGCGAAGAAAACAACCCGGAAAATCGCAAGGGAATTTCCCGCGTCATGGTGTACGGGGACTTCCCGCGTCTGCATGAGTGCTGCCTCGTAGATACCCCCGGGGCGAACGCTGTGGTCGAGCACCACGGCGAACTGGTTTTCGATTTCCTTCCCCACGCGGATGCCATCATCATGACAACGATGGCAAGTCAGCCGTTGGGTGATGCCGACCAACAAATCCTCCGAGAGTTGAGCAAGGATCGGCAAAAACGCATTTTCTACCTTGTTACAAAGATAGACAATGAAAATGAAGCCGATAGAGATACAATCCTTCGCCATGTGAGTACAGAAATTGAGAAGACCGGGCTTCCGAAACCGAAAAAATTGTACCCCATTGCCTGCAAGAAGGTTTTTGACGCGATGAAGGAGGGTAATACGCGCCTCGCCGAAGAGATGCGCGAAAAATGGGGTGTCGCGAACTTTGAAAAGGACTTGGAAACGTTCATCACGTCTGAATCCCGCGAAGGTAGAAATATCGGTGAAAATCTTTTGGACACGCTGGCACGGCTCAAGGAGGTGATCGCCGCTAAAAAAACCGCTAATGAGGAAATTATCCGCATTCAAGACATTGATATTGAACAAATCAAAAAGGAGCGCGAGCGCATTGAAAAAGAATTTGATACCCTCCGCAAGGGCATCGAAAAACAAATTGCTAAGTTCGAGAGAGAGTGGGATCACTGCGCACGTCGAACAATCGAAGGAACCGACAATCTCTCCCTGAGGCTCGAGGATAATATGCACGCTGTTATTGATCGAGGCGGCATGCTCACGTCTATCAAAAACCTATTTTCCCTGAATCAGGTTCTTCAACGTGCCATGCAAGAACCCATCGCAGACTTCCTCGATAAACATACCGAAAAATTGCAGAAGGTAATTGATGCGTTGGGCGACGATATCAACGAAGAGTTCAATATCTTTAAAACGCGCGTCAAAGAATCCGACATAACGGGCATGGTCGGAGGTGCCGCGCTGCTGGGTGCTACAGGGTGGGCTATTTCGGGTGCGGTCACTGCCGGTATAGGTGTGGCAAATGCAGCCGCTGCCGCAACGACCGCTGTTGCCACAGCCGCGCCTTGGTATTCGTCTCTCCCGGCAATAGGTGGAGTAGTGAGTAACTGGATTACAGGAACAGCAAGTGCGACTACAGCGGCAAAGGCCGGGTTGATAGCGGCAATCACCGGTTCGATCGTTCCCTTAGCCATAGCTGTAGCCGCACTCTGGTTGACCGGTCCCCTCGCGAAAATTTTTGCCGGCATGCTCATACCTAAGAAGGTAGATAAAGCTTTGCAGGATTTAAAGTCAACTCTTGAAAAACAGCTCAGTGCTTACAAAGGAAATATCTTAGACGAAATCCGCCGTCAGATTGACGAAGCGGACGCAAAGCGCAGGGTCAGTTTGGACGAATGTGCCGAGAAGCTTGCCGATTTGTCACCGGAGACCAAGGCAAAAGCGGTAGAAGAAAATAAACGGTTGGAGGAGTTACAGCATGCTCTCGAGAGCAATGAAACCGACATGCGTCATCGCATCCTTAGATTAGCCTAAATACCTCATGATCATAGCCTAAAGAAAAATGACACAATTAGATAGCAGCGATGATATATTGGATGCTTTTTCATTGGTGGTAAGTGAACTCAGGGATGAAAAAATGAAAAAGCGTTACATCGACATCATTCACCTTTATGGCAAGATGAAGGATGCAAAGCAAGTGCTGAGTATCGGCGTATATGGGTGTCCCAAGATGGGTAAGTCGACTTTGCTGAATTCACTTCTGGGCGATGTTGTGTTGCCCACAAGCCCCATTCCTTCCACTAAATTGGTAATCGATATTCACCGATGTGATCGCTCAGACTACGAAATCAACTGCTACGAACCGAGAAACACGTGTATTGACGGACACTCGTTCGTTGCCGATTGGCGAAGAGGTTCTAGGGTGCAGAGACATTGCGAAACGGTTGATGAAGTACACCAATTCCTTAACACCTACGCGTCTCACGATGAAAAATCTATTCAGACCAACTTCGCTGAAATTGAAGTTCGAGGTCCTTTCAGAAACGCAGATAGTTTGTTGCGGTCTAACATTGTTTTGCGCGACACACCCGGTGCAGAAGCAGTGGCAGAGGATGCCCTTGATAAGGAATTACAGACTGACTCTAAGGCAGCTCACCAGGCTATCGGACGTACAGATATTCATCTTTTTTGTGTGTCCTGTGAAACCATGGGTGCTAAAAATGATATCGATTTCTACGATCGGTATTTTAGAGAACGTTCATGTATCCATGTGCTTACTATGCGGGATAGGGTGGAAACATCTGACGATGAGTTAAGGAATGAGTTTATAAAATTCCTTGGTTTGATTCCCAATGAAGAAGAAATTAAAGACATTGTACTTACGGGCAAGGATGCGGGGGATAAGCAGCTTCTCTCCAGAGGTGCGAAGAGTCTGATAGAGGCTATTCATAACCGACTCGCGCTATCTTCCCTTCGTGAAAAAATCACGTCCATAGCACGTTCGCTCCTTGATGCGTATGACAGAAATCCATCATGGTACACCATCAAAGATGTGCCACGTACCTATTTTGAACAACTTCGTAAGATAACAACAAAATAACTATTTATGTCTGATAAGAAGACAATTGTAAGTCTCGGTCTAAGTGGGTCCGGTAAAACGAATTACATTGCGGCATCTTTAGTCTACATGGTAGAATGTTGTATGGGGCATGAGGGTTCAGGAAATTGGAATTATTCTCGTTTCAAGGATTGGAAAATCAAACAAAGGAATGCCGGTATTTCTATCCTCATTGACAAGTTTGAAGATTGCCTAAAACAGGGATTATGGTACGATAAAACGGAATATGGTACGTGGGACGAGTTTGATTTTGATCTTCCGTCACACTTGTCCTTATTCCCACCAAGAATTGATCTTGCAAAATCTGTTACTGTCAGGGATTGGGCCGGGGATTCTTTTAAGGCTCTTGCGGGGGCACAAAGCGAAGAAGATGAAGATCAATTGGTAACGTTTAAGAAACATTGCAGGATTGCCAAGGGTTTTATCCTCTGTTTAGACGGGAGGAGTATGTTAGACGACAGGGAGAAGAGGAAAGTACAGGATTCCCTTCGAAAATTTTGTGAGCTTGTTGGCTGGTTAACTGCTGACAAAGAGAGTGAGAATGAAAGTAGGAGCGAAGAAACCGGTACATCGTCTACGATCCAACGAAACTTTGCTATTGTCGTCACTATGTCAGACTACCTGATCGGGCTTGACGATTTCTGCGAGCAGGTTCCGCACGCAATTGACCTCGAATTACTAAAAAGATTGGGACTGGAGTCTCAATCTCTTACGGATTCGATTATTAGCAAGCTTAACCAAGAAACAGGCATGATCAATCTGGATAAGCTTAACAAGAAAATTCGAGAATCATATCGCTCCTTTTTTGGTATCTTGCAAAGTCAACATTGCCGTGTCGGTATATTTCCCGTCTCTCTTGT
This sequence comes from uncultured Akkermansia sp., assembly GCA_964545935.1. Taxonomy (GTDB): domain Bacteria; phylum Verrucomicrobiota; class Verrucomicrobiia; order Verrucomicrobiales; family Akkermansiaceae; genus Akkermansia. The sequence goes on from CAZJIH010000001.1 coordinate 6,945, forward strand.
TCCATTCAAGCAGTTCAGAAGGGATGACCCGGAATACGGGCGAATGCCGGTCGGGAAAAATTGGGAACTGAATAAGGTGATGGAGAGTTCACTGATCAATCGGGCAAGCATACTTAAATACGGTGAACGCTACTACGACAACATGTACGGAGCTTTCCTTTGGTTACTTGAAAATATATGAACGACGTGACAAGATTAGATCTGCTGTGCTTCCGTTTTCGCGGAGGTAATAAGTCGGAATATCGTACAGATGGAGCGACAGAGCAGCCTCCTGATGAGTGGTGGACTTTTGTGCAAAAGATCGTGAGAACAGAGTTTCCGACGAAGCCGTCCAAGCTTGATGAAATCGGGGACATGGCATTTGTAAACTGCCCGGGATTTTCAGATGGGACACGTATTCACTGTGTGTATTTCAAAATACAAAAAGCGCGAGCTTTTCGAAATGTTTTTTGCTTCGCCTATAAAACGGAGAAATGTCCGTTGGAAGTGCTGGCAGGTGTCTCAGCTGAGGAGTGGTGGAATGTGTGTCATGTCCTTAACGAGCAATCTACATCGGTTGCTCTACCGCATCATGTTCCGCCGGATGATCTACGAATGCTTGAGATTGCATCGGGTAGTTACCTGCTCTACCATTTTCCCGACAGAAGAGGGGACCCTGTGACTAAAGGGATGTCCAAGGATGAGTTTGACAAACTCTTGCAGCCACCGGAGTCAAAAAAAACGAGGCAATCGAATGAAACGGAGCCAATACTGGGAAAGCTTGACGGACGCCCCAAAATATCCTACAGTATTTTATTGTGGATTCTCTTGCTGCAGATTCTCGCCGTTTTGGAGGGACTAGCAGCATGTATCTGTCATGTGATTTATCCAATGCCTGTATCACCACCGAACTCCACCTCAGGGATAGAGCCGTATGGCACTCATTGTCCGAAGTGTATGGGGGCCATGCGCATTGTCCGGAGTGAGCAATGCCCCCAGTGCAAGGGTGTAAAAAAAAATTGTTCACGATGCCATAGTATCGGGAGGGTATGGTCGCCCCCCGTCGATTGTCCGTCGTGCGTCCTCAGAGAGAACTCAAAGGGCAGAAATACGCAATGTGGAAAACCATCCGCAGATGGTGTGAATGGTAAGGGAGAAGCGGCTCACGATCGTAGCGAGAGCAATAAGGACATACCAGCTCCCGAAGATACGCATAGAGAAGGGCGATTGCGCCTAGATTACAGCAGATACCACTCAATCAACCGACCATACCGAAAATGAGTAATGAGCACATACCAACATCATCTCAATCTAACCTGCTGGGCTGGCTGGTTCTGGTCGTGCTGCCTGTTGTGCTGGGAATCTTGGGAATCATTTACTACTTTATGTTTAGGAAAGATTGCCCTAAATGTGATGGCGATGGCATCATTATTAGGGAAGTACCCTGCTCGCGTTGCAGTGGGATCAAATTTCTCCCGTGTAAGGCGCCATGGTGTGAGATCGGGGAATGTGAAAACTGCGGGGGAGACGGGAAAACCGGCGTGCTGTTTTGGGAAGAGGAATGTACCGTTTGTCGTGGTTCCGGCAAATGTAAGGAGTGTTCGGGTCAAGGTTTTATAGTATGTCAACAATGCGGCGGAACAGGAAAACTGAAGCTACGCATTCAATGCGATAAATGTTCCGGTACAGGAATCAGTCAATAAGAAAAGCCATACCGTCATAGCATCATCCGGACTATCCCACCACTGTCCATACCTGTCTCGATAAAATAAAGACCTAGCGGTGGGAGATGACTCTATGGCAGGAAAACAGGAAGCGGATTAAATACGGAGAACGATGTACGAAGTGAAAGAGCTAGGCACAACAGAATTGCGCAGGTAGCGAAGCAGAAAAGCCGCGCGGAGAGTGAGCCATGGCTTCCGCACGTTGGTACCCTTTTGTGGTACGGGGGACGCGTGTAAAACGCATAAATGCGACATTGCGGCAATTATCAGGATTTTCTTGAGTTGGGCGGTGCGATCGCCACGCTGATGGTGGTGTTTCCGCAATGCTCAGAAATAATTTTCCGTAGCGAAGTTGACCTGTCGGATGAAGATAGTTTTCAGGGCGGAGAGATTATTTTGTTCGTAAAAGAGGAGGGTAGCTTTTTTGTAATCCAGGGGGTGTACGGTACGGAAGGAGAGGGGGCAGAGGTGGTGGGCGAGGAGGATGGCATTGCAACAGAGGCGGGCGGTGCGTTTGTTGCCGTCGGTAAAGGGTTGAATGTAGCTGATAAGGGCGAGAGCGAGCAAGGCTTTGCTGAAGACACAAGGCGTAGCATTGATGAGTTGACAGGTATCTTCCATGGCCTCTCGGATTTGAAATTCGTTATCCGGGGGACGATAATTTGTACCGATGATACCGGTCCTGTGGGAGCGCAGATTACGTTCCGTACCGAGTTCACGTATCAGGATGCTGTGAATATCCTCCGCGTGAGATACAGAGAACACAGCGAGGTAGTCCGGTTGGGTGAGCAAAAAATCCGGTGCGGCCTTATGATTAAGGAGCATGGTTGCTTCATCGCGGGTGCGACCTTCGGAGGGTTCCTGTTCACGCAGCAAACGCTCTGTTTCCGAGAGGGTATAGGTATTGCCCTCAATTTGAGAGGATTTCCGACTCAGATCAATACCAAGACGCATAAGTTCACGCCGGCGTTCTACTTCAGAGAGTTCTGCGTAGCGGGTACGGAATTCGTTTTCCGCCTTTTGCAAATCCGCTAATTCGGACGCGGAAAATATACGGTCAACTACCTGAGGAAGTTCTTCCTTAATTAGCTGAAAATTAAAATGTTCACGTATAACTCGTTCATCAATTTCCGCGCGGAAATAAGCATCCGTATCGATTTCACCCAACAAACGCTCGGCGATGCTACTGCGATAACGTATGGCACGCCCCTGCCCTACACTTTCCGCGACACCATCCGAGATCATGCCACGCAATACCCGTTTGAGAGTCGCATCACTCACATCGTCCCTCAACTGAGCAACGAGCTCCCGGCGTCCCCACTCACCTCCGCCGCGTAATACTACGCGCAACCGCTCCCGAATTTCATTCGCTTTCATATTCCCGGCTCAAAATCAGTTACTTTGCGGCTCTTTTTACCCCGAAATTGAGCCGATTTGAAGTCTTTTTTCAAAGTTTTGAGCCGAAAATCAAGAATTGTCACGGGAGGGGTGCGGCGATTCACACGGTGCATTTAGGATTTACGTTTGCCGCCTACTTGCTCGGACGAGTCATCGTCGGATTGATCGATGATAAAATGCGGTCGGTGTTTCACTTCTTTGTAGGCTTTGGCGAGGTATTGACCGAAGATACCGAGGCAAAAGAGCTGGACACCGCTGACAAGGAGGATAGCGCAGATGGTAAATCCCCAGCCGGAAGCAGGGATGTGCCAGAGGAGATCGCGGATGGCGAAGGTGAGCATAGTGGCCAGAGAGATAAGGATGAAAGCGGCACCCATGAAGGAAGCGAGAGCGAGGGGAGCTGTGCTGAAGGCAAAAATCCCCTCCAGAGCGTATTTGAAGAGCTTCCAGAATGACCATTTTGTTTCACCCGCTACCCGTTGAATATTTTCATATTCCAGCCATTTGGTGCGGAAGCCGATCCACTCGTAGAGCCCCTTGGAGAAGCGGTTATATTCCGGCATAGCGAGGAGAGCCTGCACAGCTTTGCTTGAAAGGAGACGGTAGTCGCGCGCACCGTCAACTAATTTTGTCTCGGAGACGAGATTGATCAGGCGGTAAAACATACGCGCGAAGAACGAGCGGATCGGGGGTTCGCCGATTCGGGAAACACGGCGGGTACCGGCACAATCGTACCCCTCTTCACGGACAGCATGCAGCATTTGAGGAAGGAGAGCGGGCGGGTCCTGTAAGTCGGCATCCATGACAGCTACGTAATCTCCGCGAGCGTGTGAAAGACCGGCAAGGATAGCACTTTCTTTGCCGAAGTTCCGCGAGAGGGAGAGGTAGTGAACCCAAGGATACTGAGCGGAGAGTTGCCGCAGGATGCGCAGGGTGTCGTCCGAACTGCCGTCGTTGATGAAGAGTAGCTCCGTGCGCACTCCGTCCGGCATGTCGGCAGTCACACGCTCGACCTCTGCCATGAAGGGAAGCAGAGCGGCACTTTCGTTGTAGCAGGGAACAACCAAGGAGAGTAACATATCGGAGATCAACGGGGTTGTTTCTGCAGGAGAGTGTGGCGGTAGTTGCGAGCCTTTACGGTCCAGTCGTTGCCGGGCGGTGGGGTATCCGCGTGGGTTACGATGTAGGTGCCGATGGGCAGAGAGTCGGGGGAGACCGAAAGGGTACGGGCGTGTCCCTGCGTGTAAAATTGGGCGGAGTAAGTGGCGGGTTGAGCTTGGTAGTATACAGGCTGACCACCCTCGCAGTGCCCCATCAATTCCTTATCGCATCTGTAGTCTATAAAACGGAAACCGGAACCGATAACAAAGAGGACGGCAATGAGCAGCAGGGGAGCCGGCGATAGAAGGAGCAATCTCCACTGCAAACGTGCGTCGTCGCGTTTCCGTAGCAGCTCAACGAGTAGGATGCACCACGCCGGGAGAGCCGGTAGCACGTACGCCGGAAGGATATTGCGTGCCGGGGTAAAGAAGACGAGTGGGGTAAGCCCCCAAGCGAGGAGGTAGATGCCCCATTTATCGGAGCTCGCCGACTGAGGGGTAGTCGAACGTCGGCGCAGGAGGAAGGGGATGAGCAGTACCCACGGGAGGAACATTTCCGCGGCGTAGAGCCAGATCGTGCCGAGGGAGCGGGCGTGCCCCGAGCCATACAAATCGCCTTGCCACCCCGGCACGAGGAAGCGTTCGATGTGCTCCCCGATCAGAAAGTACCGCAGAAACCCCGGGGTGGCATATTCCGCCGCTATGTACCACGGCAAAACGAGGAGCAGCATGAGCAGCGTACCCTTGATCCACGGAACGCGTTGCCAAGCGGATGCCCACCGGCGGCTCGCGAGTAACCACAGGAAAATGGGAACCCCGGTCAAAATGAGGGTGAGGGGCCCCTTACTGAGCAGACCGATAGCAAGACCTACAAACAGGGTGTAGCGACTGAGAGTATGCCGGGACTCGGTTTGCATAAGCCGCCGAAATGATACGAGAGCAAGGGTGATGCCGAGGGTCAGGAAGGCATCCGTCATGACTGCCCCCGCCGCCACAAAACCGATACCGCTCGTGAACAAAACCACCATGCAGGCTATAGCACAAGGGAACCGGCGGACGCGAAACGGCCAAGCAAGAAAGCAGAGTCCGACCGTCAGCATGCAGATAAACGGAGCGATGCGGGCTCCGAATTCATTCACGCCGAATATCGACATTCCGACGGCCGTTGCCCAGAAGGACAGCGGAGGCTTGCCCCAGAAAGGCACCCCGTAATCGAACTGCGGTTGCAGCCAGTGCCCGGTCTCTACCATTTTACGCGCCATCTCGGCATAACGCGCCTCGGTGGTGTCCATAAGCGGGTAAAGTCCCAGGGTGATGAGACGGAGAGACAGCACGAAAATCAACATGGAAACCAACCATACGTTGAAGGCACCGAAGCGTGCGCACAGTGATTGCCACGGTTGCTGCACAAGCGCAAGCGGCGCGTATTTTTCCGCTCCCATGCGCCGGCAAACTGTTCCGATCAATAGAAGCAAACCCAGCAGTATCAACACACCCAGACACGGCGGCGCAAAGATGAGGGTTAAATCCGGCATCCGCGTCATGGCAAATATTCCCCCGAAAAGTGAAATAAAACCATCGCGGAAGATTTCACTGACAGGCTGCTCCTGTTCGATACCGTGTGTGGCAAACATCAGCAGAAACCCGACACCGGCGACCGCCAAAGCTACCACCGTGCGATGTACGCCGGAAGGTATGTCCGCTCGGTTCGCATGCAAATATCTACGAAATAACAAAAAACTCAGCACAACCACCGTGAGGGTGACTACGATGCCTACACCGAAGTACGGGAAATGAAGGAAGTGATTCCAAGCGACCGAAGGGGTGCGGATGAGTTCGCTGCTGACCAAGCGGAAGGAATCACCGGAGAGGACTTCCGCTAATTCTTCTAAGCCGTTAATGAGACAGAAGACAGCGAAGAGCACCTGCGAAACGACGCGGTCGGCGGTGCATCCGTGAAATGCTGCCGGGAGTGCCGCTAGGTAGATGAGGTACGGCAGGATGCAAAAGCAAAAAGCAGCTAAAGTGCCTCCCACAAAGATGATGATATCGATAATGCCCGTAAGTTCGCCGGTGCCGGAGCCGGTAAGTTCTAACAAACTCACTTCTATGAGCTCATAAAGCAGGTAAATGATAAAAAAGGTAAAGAGACGCTTGCTGTAATACGATGAAATGCCGAGCATATATGTCAGTTAGATGGTGAATGTGTGGTCTGTGTTCAAAAAATGTTTAGTTTTTTCCGGTCGGAACGGCGACGCGGGTTCAGTGTGTCAGGGAGAAACGAACCAGGAGGAAGTTGACCGGGACAACGATGAAGAAGATAGGCAACGGCAGCCACACAGCCGCATCCCCGAGCAAGGGTACCGCTTCTATCAGCCACGGACATATCGCCCGCAGACACCGTACCAGCATCTGCCCCACGTTGAGCCACAAAAAGAGGTTTAACAAGGCTATGTGCAATATGTAGCTAACCGCGTGACTGAACACAAACCCGATTCCTTTTCCTATACTGCCCTGAGTATGAAAGGTGTACCTGAGTGAAAGCCGATAGTTGAAGAGCATACTTGTCGCATACCCGAAGGAATAAGCTACCGCGAGCCCGAAACCATCCGTCTCGCCTATATCAAAAATTACTTTTATGAGTGTGTAGAGTACCCAGTGTATCAGTGTCGCCACTACCCCTACAACCACAAAACGTACCATCTGCCGCATCGCTCCTATGTCTTCCGCGTCCCGCATACCCGCGCCTATTCTACCATACCCCCGGGCATGTGTCAATCCGCAATGGGAGAACCACCCGCGTTTCCCCGCGCCCCGGGCATCGTTCAGCGCCGGACATCCGTTTTTCTCGGGGCAGGCGCACCGGTCTGCCGCGCATCGATAAACGGGTTGACAATAGATGTGCGCATGGTACAATGGCGGGGATGAGGGACGAGATACAACGAATCATAGACGCGGGTGGGGTAGACCGAGTGGGTGCCGGTCGGCTGATTGCTATGCCGGAGAGTGAGTTATTTACCGGGGCAACTGAACTGCGTGAGCATTACTTCGGGAATGAGATTGAGATTTGCTTCATCATCAATGCCAAGAGCGGCAACTGCAACATGAATTGCAGCTTCTGTTCTCAAAGTGCTTTCAACCACACGGAAATCGAAAAATACCCGTTCAGGAGTGAGGCTGAATTGGAGGAAAGTGTGAGCGCATGGGAGGGGTTGCCTGTGGAACGCTGCGGTATAGTTACCTCCGGCGGTGCCCTGAGCGACGACGATACGGAAAAGCTGGCACGCTTTATCGAAGCGCGGCGAAGGGCAGGTAAAACGACGCCGAAGATATGCGGTTCCCTCGGGCGTCTCGGAAAGCATGCCATCGAACGCCTGAAAAAAGCCGGACTGACACGTCTGCACCACAACCTTGAGACCAATGAGTCCTTTTACCCCAACGTATGTACCACACAAACATGGCGTGAGCGTCTCGAGACCGTACGACGCGCAATGGCTGCCGGTCTATCGGTTTGTTGCGGTGGGTTGTTCGGTCTCGGCGAAACATGGGATGACCGAATCAGTTTCGCTCTGGAATTGCGTCGAGAGGGCATCCGAAATATTCCGATGAACTTCCTTTACCCCCACCCCGGTACCCCGATGGAAGCTCAACCGGTTATGCCCCCGGAGGAAGCACTGCGCATCATCGCTCTCTTCCGTTACATCATTCCGGATGCCACCCTGCGTATATGCGGCGGTCGTGTGAGTGTGCTGAAACACCGTCAATACGAAATGTTCGCCGCCGGCGCAAACGCTATGATGAGCGGTAATTACCTGACCATTCCCGGCATGTCAATCGAAAAGGATATCGCCGAATTACATAAATTACACCTTGCGGTTTCCGGTTGAAATTCCGGTACGGCGGGGAGGGTCGATGTACATCGCAGAAGGGCACGTAAGCATCGCGGGGAGGATACCTGCACCCGTGAGGCGGCAACAGACACGGAGTGTGTGACAAAAGGCGGCACCCCCGCAAGAGGATACCGCCTGCAATTCTGTGCCTACGCGGTCAGTTAGAATTGGCAGCTGTAACCGGCGCGGACGCCGAGTTGTAGTTGGCTATCGGATTCACCCCCAAAGTATTTAAAGTAGGGCTGAGCACACAATCCCTGCAATTGGAGAGCAAGTGTCAGTTTGCCGTTTACAAACATTTTCTGGGTGATGCCGACCTCCGTGCTCCACGCAAAATTCCATTCATTTTCTTTCTCACTTGCGGAAAAGATGCCTCGAAATGTGTTCACTGTCTCTGTCGCTTCAACCTCAGTCCGTACCAAACCGGCATTGGCTCCGCAGAAGAAGTCCATCGAGTCTGTCACAGCAGTCGTGTATCGGTAACCGGGCATGATCGTGATGTTGGTGACCTCTGCCTTCCAGTTTTCATAGATGTAACCGCCTTCATACTCATAGTCAGCGATATTGTCGTCGTTATCACCGGTTGCCCAGCCGAAGCGTAGGTTGACGGAGTTATGTTTGTCGATTCTGTAAACAGCTGTGAGGTCCAGTCCGTACGTGTCTACCTTAAATCCGCCGCTACCCTCAATGTCCGCAATGTCTTTCAATGCGAAGTTGTAGGCTCCATTCACCTCCAGTCCGAAACCTTTTTCGGTATTTTCAGCGGCACCGCATGTTGCACCAAGCGCAACACACGCCATCAATGTAATTACTGTCTTTTTCATAATGTAAGTGTCAAAGTTGACAGGGCTATTATACGTATTTTGAACACGTATCTCTAGCCGGATAACCTATTCATATTAAATAAACAATGAAATGACAACATAATCGAATCCCTGCGCAACAAAAAATACTCCCATTCCCTACACCTTCGTAATAAAAAAGAAAAAAATCAAAAAAAGCCTTGACGCACGTATTCAAAATACGTATACCCCCCTGTGCATCCTCTAATGACACGGGGCGCAACAAGGTTGAATCATAACTATTGAGTACTTCTAAAAACAACTAGTTCTCGTGCGAAGGGGCATCGTGCCTATCACTCGGATTAGGCGAAGTTCCTTTGACCGACTCGCAGTGCTTACTGTGTTATAAAACATAATGCATTTAATTTCTGTAAGTTACATAATGATAATCAATGCAAAGATATGCTCATAAGGCATATGGGAACAGTTTTCTTTAGCAGGTTTACACACCGTTTTTGCAGGAACCGACCATGTTTTCCCGTAAAAAGGAGAGTTTTTAGAAGTACCCGGCAATCTGAAGAACGATGTTACCCTGAAAGGCGGTAGGTTGGCGGTCGGCGGGGCGGGGCAAAAGATTACGGGAATTGAGAAGTTTACCGAGACAGGTGTGATGTCCGTCCCAATAAAAATGTTTGTCTAACGGTACGAAGTCATAGTGTATACATCCTATTGACCAACGAGTGTTAAAGGTTGTATCGCTCATCTTCCAAGTCTCCCTCTTTCCCGGAAGAGAGGACAAAGCGGTAGAGCAAGTCATCCGTCTTTCGACTCACTTCGTGCGGGAGGAGGGTGGTGTGTTCTTGGGCTTCAAAGAAAGCCTCTGCTTTGTCAAGGTTGACCGAGTTGACGAGCCTTTTGAAAAGACCGTTCTGACCGAGGTTAGATTCATTCGGGTGGACGGCGAGGAGCTTACGGAGCAAGGATTCGTCCACACCGAGGGCATTGACGAGTTTTCGGATGCGGTCACTTTTGGCGTGGGCGACGTACTCGGCGATATATTCGCGGAAGGATTTGCCCGGCTGCAACTTGGCAGAGCCATTATCCAAGTCACGCAGGAAGATATCGCCGTATTTTTGTTCTTCTTGGCTGAGGGCGGCGAATTCGCGGTGCAAGTCGTTGCGGACTTTCTCTTTTTCTTCCGGGGAGACCGAATCATCATTCAGCACACGCAGGTACTTCTGAAAGCCGGAATTGAGCATATCGGCATCAATTTTCCCCGTGTCAATCTCTGTCAGGTAACCCTCCACCTCGTAAGGCACATCCTCCGGCTTATCCTGCTTTTCGCGCTGTTGAAAGAGCTCCTTGTAGCGTTTCGCCAGAATCAGGTACGTAGTTTCATCCAAGAGCGTATCCTCGTACACACGCTCCTCTGTCTCATAGCGTTGTTGTTCCCAAGTGAAGCCTTGGATTTTGCACGCCTCCAGAGCTTCCGTGAGCACCCGAAAGAGCTTCGCGAAACAGCCCCGAGCCCCCGAGTCCTCCGGCAGAGACATAAACGCCTCCACGCCCGCGTCCGCGAAGATGTCCTGAATTCGGAGGAACGTTTCATTTAAGCGACGCAGGTTTCCGGGGAGGTGATCCACAAAGAGTCCGGTCGGTTTATTGCCGGAGTAAAGGGCGACCGCTTCATCGATGTTCTTTTCCATCGTGAACGGTTTGCGGAAGTAGTAGATATTGCCGAAAGGCTTTTCCGGACCGAACAGGCGATTCGTGCGCGAAAACGCCTGAATCACCCTGTCGTACGTGAGACATTTGTCCAGATAGAGCGTATTGATCCACTTAGAATCGAAGCCGGTGAGCATCTGGTCCACCACCACGAGCAAGTCCAGTACCTTCTCCGGTTCGCGGGCGATATGCTTGTGCACCCCCTTGTGCGCGAGCCGGTAAGAGAGGTCTCTTTTGAAGGCGTTGTACGAGCTGAGCGCGTAATTTGTTCCGAACCATTCATTGTAATCACGGATGACCCGTGCCGTGTCCGCGTCCCGCCGGATACTCATCTCCGCGTCTGAGAGGTCGGTATAGACTTCATACAGGGCGGACACCTTCAATGACGGGAGCTCCTCACGGATGCGGTTATAGTATTCGATGGCTTCGGGGATGCTGCTCGTTGCCAAGATGGCGTGGAATTTGCCCCCGCGACTCAGGCGAAGCCGGTTTTCACGTATACAACGCACCACGGTCTCTTGATGCTCCCTGCGTCTGTACTGTCCGGACGGCAACAGGTCTTCTATACCCTTCACCCACGCGCCGGTCTCGTCCCCCTCGCCGGCCATGAGCACCTCCTCCGTGTAGTGGTAAAATGTCTTCGCCTTAGTGGGGTTCGCCAGTGCCTCCTCCTCCGTATCGACCTTAGCTTTTTCTAAGGCAACCGCTTTCCTCAAATCCGTTTCCTTGTACGTTTGCACTTGGTGTACATCGAAGCCCAGCACGTTTTTATCGCGTATGCCGTCCGCAATGCTGTAGCGATGCAGCTCATCGCCGAATACCTCCGCGAGGGTCAGCCCCTTCTTTTTGTTTTCCTCGAAGATGGGAGTTCCGGTGAAGCCGAAAAACAATGCTCTCGGCAGGGTATTTTTGATCGTGCAGAGCATATCACCGAACGTCGATCGGTGCGCCTCATCCACCACAAAAACGATGCGCTTTTTGTTGATCTTCTCCAAGTCAGCAGCCTTGGCTCCGTCCTCTCTCACGCGGCTCATCTTCTGGATGGATGTCACAATGAGCGTATCATCCGGTGCCTCACTCTTCAGTTTACCGATCAACACTTGGGTGTCCTCCGTGCCTTGAACTTCGACCTCGTCGCCCGCGAAATTTCGGTATTCGTTGAGCGACTGTGTACCGAGTTCCACACGATCCGTCAGGAACACCACCTTGTCGGCATCCCGCGAGACCGCGATGAGCTGCGCGGACTTAAAGCTCGTCATCGTCTTGCCGCTCCCCGTCGTGTGCCAAATGTACCCGCCGAGTTGCTTCCCCTCTTCCCAGTGGTGCTTTGCTACCCTGTCGGAAATGGCGTGTGCCGCGTAGTACTGGTAGCTGCGCATCACCTTCAGCACTCCGTCCGTGCGGTCCGCCACTGTATAGAAGCCGAGCAGTTGGTGCGCCATCGGAATCGAGAGCAGCTTATCCGTGATCTCCCGCCAGTCGTTGATGGGCTCGTTGTTGGGATCCGCCCAGTGAAAATAGTAGGCGGTGTTGAACTTTCCCCCGTTGCCGGGGTTCGCAAAGTACACCGTCTCCTCCGGCGTCATCGCCACAAATATCTGCACCAAGGAAAATAAACCGGTGAACACATCCTCGCGACTGTACCGCTCAATCTGGTTGTACGCCTGACTCACGGGTATCCCGCTCCGCTTCAGTTCGATGTGGAAAATGGGCATCCCGTTGATCAGCAGCATGATGTCTCCCCGCCGATCCCTCTGCTCCAGGCTCTTGCGGCGAAATTGCGGCTGCCGTACAATTTGGTAGCGGCTCCTCCCCGCCGCTATCTCCTGCCGATCGTAGATCTTCAGATAGACCTCCTTGCCGAAATTCTGCTTGTCCTCCGGATTATCCCGCCTGATAACCACTGTCTTCCCGTTGATGAACTCATTCAACCGGCAGGGTGTCCCCAGATAGCGAATCTTTTCGAGCAACTGCCCCATCTCTGTCTCCGTCAGCCGACACCCATTCAACTTCCCGCTCTGCTTGTTGTTTTCGTAGAGTATCTCTGCCCAGTTCTGTACCAAATCCTCCTCCGTCGGATACTCCAGCACCTCCGCCTCCCACCCCTTCTCCGGCAGTAACTCGCAAAACGCGTCCTCAAAGGCTTTCTCGTGGTCGTATTGTGTCATTTCTGTGTTTCTTTCTTTTCGCTCTGCATCACACAAACATCTCCCTTAATAATGCCCGCTTGAGTGTCCTCTGCTTCTCGAGTTCCTTCTGCAGAATGCAAATGAGATGATCTATAGTTAGCAGTAATTGAGCTATCCGTCCTTGCTCTTCTTTGTCGGGATAACAGACATGGGTGCTGCCAACAATTTCTTTATTGAGATTATGAACTGCACTGCCGGCAGCCATTGCCTCAAACTGCTTGAGCATGCGTATTGTACCCAACATGTAACAGAGAAAAAGCTGGATATATGTGCCACTTTTATTTCGAATGAGTAACCATCCATCATGGATGCAGCCGTCAATTTTCATTATGTAGGGTCTTCCAAAACTCATGGAATTTGAGAGTATTAAGTCCCCGGGATGCACCTCTCTCGTTTTGCTTAGCCCTTCCGGTCTTATTTTTTCAGATGTGGATTCTATATAATTACCATGCAAGGGAGCATCTCCAATTTTTATCCAATTCAGTCCGTTTTCATTCCTAGTAATGTATGACTCAATGGGTCTCGGTGATCCCCCTCTTTCAATATCGACAGTTTCAATAAAACTACATCCCTGCCACTCCCCCTCAAACCCGGCGAAACGGATGTCGGGGACTTTCTGACCCTGCCGGGGGAAGAGTTTGTTGAGGAGTTGCTTTTTGAGGAGAATGAGACGCTCGAGCTTCTTTTGTCGGAGCTCGATAAGTTTATCCAGTGCCCGGAAGAATTGACCGATGCGGGATTGCTCCGCCGTAAGGGACGCAATCGTGAGACATACAGACGTCAACGCACTTGCCGATAGATGCTTTACTACAGCTCCGGAAACACAGCGCAATAACTGATTTCTGTGCACATTAATGGCATAACATATGTACACCGGATCTACGCTATGCTTCAAACGTAAAATGATTATATCACCACCAAGAATAACGCCACTCTTCAAAATAACCGAGCATCGAGCTAATCCTGTGGGTGTGACATCTGATGCAGGAAAGAGGATATCTCCATTTCGAGATGTTTGTACGGCAGCTTTATCCGTTCTCGAAATGGGATTATCAATGCACTCACCATACCTTGTAAAAAGTTCGCCATAGTGTATGCATTCCCTCTTCCCCAATGCAGCAATTTCATTCTTTTGGAAAGACTGTCCCTTAAACCATCCATCTGAAACGTCTCCAAGTGTTTTCAAATCAACACCCCCCTCGAACCCGGCGAAGCGGATAGCAGGCACGTTTTTATTCGTATCGTGGGACATGGTCAGACACGCTTGAGGAGGTTTTGGAGTTCGCGGATGCCCGCCATATCGGAATCACTGCCGGAGAGTTGGGTGAGCATTTCGGAGAGTTCGGACTCTGTTTTGGTGATTTCAGCGTCCAGAGAGGGGAGAGTCGTTTCGTACTTGGCGGCGAGAGAACGGACGCGGGAGATGAGGTCAGCAATGATTTTTTCCGGGATGGCGGCGATGCTATCCATCAGCGGGGAGACCCATTTTCGGAGCAAGAGGGGTTGGATGTCATCTTCGGGAAGGTTCTCGATGCACCGGCGGGTGCGGAGCACGAGGTCAGCTTCAGCCTCCTTGATTTTCTTTTTGAAGGCTTTTTGTTCCTTGAGCAGGCGGTCGGCGGACCGAGCGTGCGCCAAGTACTGCACCTCCTCCGGGGAAGAAGGAGACTTGAGGGCTTTCAGCTGAGCGGTGACGCTACCGGCGACAAAGGCATCCTCCGCCTCATTGAGCAGTTGATCTCTTTCATCGTTATCCAGTTCATTGAGCAGAGACTCCAGTTCACCGGCGACATCGTTCTGCCGCCGGACGAGATCCTGCGCAGCCCGCAATTCCTCGTCTAAGAAGGCGTGTTGCACGAGGTCGAAGGGGAGGATATGCCCGATCCAGCCGTCCTGCACTTCTACCTCCTTGCCCTCCTTTTTCTTGATGACCATGTTGGGGTCCACCTGACGGACAGCTTGCCCCAGCCCCTCCGTCTGAATGATCTCGAGGTCACCGGAGATCACGTTCCAAGCCTCGCTGAAGAGCTGGTAGACGGCATACCGGTCGACCAAGGGGAGCTCCCGCGCCCGCGAGAAAATATCCGCGCTGAGAGCGGATTCTTCTTGGGCGACACGGAGAGACTCCGTGCGCGAGACTAGGTGCTCCTGAAAGACATCCGGCAGGGAGCGGAAGGCGGAGCCGCAAGAGTCCCTGAAAGCGGCGACTGAAGGGTGTGAGCGGATGGACTGCGCGATGTCCCGCGCGGCGAGGGTGGGGAAACCGTTTTCCGGGCGCGTGAATAAAGACTCCCGCAACCCGGGGAAGGCGGACCAATACAGCGCGAGGGCATCGATCTCCTGCGGGGGGATGCCACCGAACATGGCGGCGTAAAGGTCGAAAGATTCGGGCGGTTCCGAGGAGTCGATGTAACGCGGGATATTCAGGTTGTAGTCGTTGGCGCGGATTTCCTCGATGGGCACACACCGGGAGAAGCGGTCGATATTTGCCCTACCGATGACAGCGTCCCAAATTCTGCGGATATCACAGGCGCGTAGGCGGTTATTTTTTCCGTCCTTCACGAAGCCCTTAGAGGCATCGATGAAGAGGATGTCATTTTCCGAGCGATTTTGGCGCAGCACCATGATAATTGTGGGGATGCCGGTGCCGAAGAAGATGTTGGCGGGCAAACCGATGATAGCGTGGATATGCCCCCTCTCCACGAGGTTGCGGCGGATAGCCCCTTCCTCCCCGCCGCGAAAGAGGACGCCGTGGGGGAGGACGATGCACATGATGCCATCGTGCTTCAGGTGGTAGAGGTCGTGCAGGAGGAACGCGTAATCCGCCTTGGACTTCGGAGCCAGACCAAACTCGGCAAAGCGCGGGTCTTGGTCTTTGTGGACGGGGTTCCAATTTTGGGAGTAAGGGGGATTCGAAACGATGGCGTCCACCCGCAATGGTTGAAAACCGTGCTGATCATCCTCCATCGGCCAGTCTTCCTCTAGGGTATCCGCGCAACGCACGGAAATGTTATCCGGTAAAATGCCTCGCATCACGAGATTCATGCGGGTCAGGTTGTAGGTGTTTACCTTCAACTCCTGTGCGTAATACGAAACACTATCACTATCGGGGGAGATATACCTACCCATCGCACGTCCGATGTTGATAAGCAAGGAACCGGAGCCGCTCGCCGAGTCGTAGATGCTCACCACCTCGCGGTCTCGGAGGTGGTGGGCCACAATTTCGGACATGAGCAGGGAGATTTCGTGCGGGGTGTAAAACTCCCCGGCTTTCTTCCCGGCGTTCGCGGCAAATTGGCTGATGAGGAATTCGTAGATGTAGCCCAGCACGTCATAATCCTGCCGCCCCTCCATGGGAATCTCCGCAATGAGACGCAGTAGCTTCCTGACGGCATTCGTCTGCGCACCGGAAGTATCCCCCAAGTTGCCGAGTCCTCCCCGCAGTGTATCAAATATTTTGTTGAAGACTGCCTTATGCGATGCGTGGATGTGATTCTCAAAGGATATGAGCGCGTCACTCACGTCGGCAACATTGAAGTCGTTCCCGGCGTGGAGCCACGTCGAAAAAAGGTACTTGTACGGGATGAAATAACCCTTTGCCTCCTCCACGAACGTCACCGTGTCGCTCTGCTCCTCACTCACCAGCTCAGCCCAGTCTTCTCTCGGGTAGCCTTGCTTAATGAGAAAACTCTCTTCCCCCTCCGAAAGAAATCTGTAGAAGATAAAGCCTAGGATGTAGTCCTTGTATTCATTCGCCTCAATCTTGGAACGCATCTTGTTCGCCGCGTCCCATATCTTTGCTGCAAGCTGCTGTTTATTCATCGGTAAAAGCTCTCGTCACCCGGTATTGTAGCGGAAAATCCGTGCGTTCGCAAGTGTAATTCATACCCGAACCGAGAAAAATAACAGTCGGGTCAAAAAAATCCCGAGGATGAACCCGCATTCGGACAAGAATAGTGCACCAAAATATCTGTAACACATTTTCATCCATAGTACTGTGTTATATATTACCCTTTCTCTAGGGATGGATGCTGCAAAAGATGCAAATGCTCTGATTAAAATAACATCTTTCTACCCGGCTGTTTCCTTCATGTACTCATACCCATTTCCCTTTCCTCCCCCTAGTGCTACTCTTCCCCTCTCTCCAAAAAACATTCTCAGCTAACAACGAATCCTTTATGAATATTCTGTGCCATTGCTACGCTCTCTGCGTTCGCAAAGGCGACTATGCAGGTTACATCCCGTCCTGACATCCGTTTGCACCACATCACTCATTTCCTGTCTGCAACTTACAAACTCTTTGGTGTACATTTTTGTCCGAGAGATAAACTTACTCCCCCGAATTTTGTCCGTTCGGTGCACTGATTTCTGCCCGAATGCGCTGTGATTCGGTGTGCCGTATTATTCTTGAATTTTTCGCATATATCAGGTATAATCGGTGAGGGAAGCAATGCATGATGGAGGCATCTGACAGAGCGGACAAGGAGCAGAGGTGGATGGAAGAGAGAGTATGGCCGACGTGGATGATACGTGTCGGTGGTGGATTGTTGGCATTGTTGGGGATGCTCATACTGGTCAGTTTGATGAGCTATCGTCCTGCGGAGGTAGGATGGTCGGTGTTGAGACCTGATGGGATACAGCCTGTGGAAGGATGTACAAATATGCTTGGTGTAGTAGGGTTGTACACGGCGAATATACTGTATAGTTTGTTCGGATTGGGAGCAATATACGGAGCATTTTTGCTGCAGGTGCCGGCGTGGGGAATTGTTTTGAACCCGGAAGAAAAGCGGGTAGGTCAGTGGATAGCGATGGGGGTAATGCTATTTACAGCTTGCTGTGCCTTGGCTGTGCAACCATGGTTTTTCACGGAATGCACCGCTCGTTTAGGGTTAGTCAGTTGCGGAGGCTGGGTCGGTTTTTTACCGGGTACAAAAGCATTACAGGCATTGCTAGGCGTTCAACGTTCCCTAGGTTTCTTCATCCTCTTCCACGCCATTGCCCTCATTTACATAGCTCGTGTTACTCCTATCGATTTGTGCAGAGCAGTGAAAGAGGATATACTGCGTCTCATTGCTTATTTGCGAGAACGTCGGCGCCTTGCTCGCGAACGGAAAGAGCGGGAAGCTGTCTCTTGGCGCATAAGCCTCCCCCCGGAGGAACCGAAATCCGAAACACCGCCCAACGTATCCCCCGAGTCCGGTGCTTTGTTCGCTCCGCAGTCTTCGTTCTCGCATCCGGAATCTCAGCGTTCCCATACCCCCGCACCTCAGCCAACGGATACCCGCGATGAGACCCGAGAACCGGAGTCAGTGCAGTCCCCTTCCCAACTCCCCCCTAAACAGCCGCTCGCTCCCGCACCGGTCATTTCACGTCCCTCGCCCGTAAAGCAGGGGGGGGAGAATTTGCTTAAACTCAATGAACAGAATCCGGATGGTCTCCCCGTCTCTAACCAACTTGTTCGCCGAACCGGGGAGACCGGCACGAGCTCGGGTAAATCGGGGCTCATACTGAATCCGTCCATGGTACGGGCTATAGAGAAACACCTAGGTGTGAAAACACCTCCCGAAGCGGTCAATGATGTTGCACCGGTGTCTCGTCCGAGTAAAATAGCCTTACCTCCACCCCGTCGCCATGACCTCGATGATTATCCTCTGCCATCATACGAATTGCTTAAGTATGAACCTATTCCGGAAAGTGTACGGGAGCAGGCTCGGGCAGAAATGCTCGAAACTCAGGCCACGATTATCGATACCTTGGAGTCTTTCAAAATTCCTGTACAGGGCGGAGATATAACACGTGGTCCGAGTGTGACACGCTATGAATTCATGGTTCCGCGCGGTCAGACTGTAAAGGCTGTAGCCGGCAAGAGCAAAGACATCATGGCTGCCACACAGAGTACGTCTGTCAACATTCTTGCCCCTATTCCTGGTAAATCGACCGTGGGTGTAGAGCTGGAAAACAGTGTGAAGGAACCGGTTTATCTGCGCGAACTTCTTATGTCGGAGGAGTTCCACAATCCCAAAAATCGCATTCCGGTTGCTCTCGGAAAAGATGTTTACGGGAATCCGGTAATCGGTGACCTCGCCGGGATGCCTCATGTGCTCGTTGCAGGTTCCACCGGTTCAGGTAAGTCGGTGTGTATCAACAGTATGCTTGTCTCTTTCCTTTATAAGTTCCGTCCGGATAAATTGAGGCTGGTGCTGGTTGATCCTAAGGTCGTGGAGATGCAGCCGTACAACAAACTACCTCACCTCGCTGTGCCGGTAGTTACGCAGCCGGAACGCGTTATCGGTGCTCTGCGTTGGGCTGTCAATGAGATGGAGTACAGATATAAGTTATTTAGCCGCATCGGAGTACGTAACCTTGAAGATTACAATGCTTTGCCCGATGATGTCAAGTTGACGGCACCTCCGCAGGAGGACGTATCACCGTCTATCGAAGACCCGGATGCGGCGGACGCAATTGTGCGCGATGTGGAAGATTCCCAAGGCGAAGACTTACCGGAAGAGACGGAGGAAGATTTGATGCAAGACGAACTCGACTTCGCGGAACGTGGTCCCATGCCGCTACATCTCCCTTACATCGTTATTGTTATCGATGAGCTGGCCGACCTCATGATGCAAGTAAAACAGGATTTGGAAGTCTATATCGGACGCCTCACCCAAAAAGCGCGTGCGGCAGGCCTACATCTTATTGTGGCAACACAATCTCCTCGTGCTCAAGTTGTTACGGGTATTATCAAGACCAATCTGCCATCACGTATAGCCCTGAAAGTTTCCAGTCAGCTGGACTCTCGTGTTATTCTCGATGAAGGTGGTGCAGAAAATTTACTCGGTCGAGGCGATTTACTTTACTTACCACCCGGTGGTCCGAGTAAAATGACACGTGCGCAAGGGGCTTTTGTCTCCGACGCAGAAATCGCCGCCATCATCAATCACTGCGCATCCCATGCGGAGCAACATTTTGTACAGGGAGCCGCAGAAATTATCAACGAAGCCGACTCCGGCGGTGGTGACTTCTCCAAATCTTCACGCGGAGGCTCTGCTCCTATCAACGATGAAGAAGAGCTTTACAACCGCTGCGTCAGCTTAGTTATCACCGAACGTAAGGCGAGCACATCCCTCCTTCAGCGCCGCTTCAGCATCGGCTACGGTCGCGCCGCTAAAATCATGGACCTTATGGAGGAACGCGGAGTTATCTCCCCCCAACAGAGTGGCAGCAAAGCTCGTGAAGTCCTCATCGATTCATAAAACATCACTCGGCTCGGCTTCCGTGACGCAAAATCCGGAATTCATCGGCAGGGCTGCGGTTCTGTGGGTTGACTTTTCTATCTTCGCGTGCTAAAATACCCCTGCTCCGATGTAGCGGAGGAACTCTTACAAAAAAGTTATGAAACCGGCAACACTTAATTGCACAGTATTACGCGATGGACACCAATCGTTGGCTGCCACGCGCATGTCGACGGAACAAATGGAACCCGTAGCACCGATACTGGACACCATGGGATTTTCGGCGTTAGAGACTTGGGGAGGGGCGTCTATAGACGCGGGGTTGCGCTTTTTGGGCGAATTACCTTTCCATCGGCTCGATGTACTTAAAAAATTGGCACCGAAGACACCGCACATGATGCTGTTACGCGGACAAAACATGGTAGGGTACACAAATTATGCAGATGATGTAGTAGAAGCTTTTGTAAAATTAAGTGCCAAACACGGTATGAACATCTTCCGGATATTCGATTGTTTGAACGACCCGGAAAACATGCGTACTTCTATTCGGGCTGCCAAGGAAGCCGGTGCCATCGCCCATGGTACCATCTGTTATACTACTTCCCCGGTGCATAACCTAGAATACTTTGCAGAACTCGGTCAAAAAATAGCGGACATGGGAGCGGATGGCATCGTTATTAAGGACATGGCGGGGCTTATTCCTCCGTCGGAAACGGCTGCCTTGGTAAAGGTGCTCAAAGAAAGGACCGGTCTACCGGTTTGGATACATACTCACGAAACGGCCGGTCTCGGTGCCGCGTCTTACGTAGCCGGTATCAATGCAGGCGCGGATGCGGTAGATTGTTCCGTTGCCCCCTTTGCAAACGGTACCGGGCAACCCGATTGTATGCGCATGCTGGCACTCCTGAACGGCTACGAACGCTGCCCCATTGTGGCAGATGATTTCAAAGAGAAATTAGCACAGGTTTCAACCATGTTGCAGCCTATCTACGACAGCCTATGCCGCTTCACCAACCACAAAAACGAAATCGTCAACAGCGATACCCTGCGATACCAAGTACCCGGCGGTATGCTCTCCAATTTCCGTAATCAACTCAAAGGGATGAACATGACGGATAAATTCGAAGAGGTTTTTGCTGAGATACCTGTGGTACGTAAAGCATTGGGATGGATACCCTTGGTGACCCCGACATCGCAAATTGTAGGTGTCCAAGCCGTGATGAATGTTAAATTCGGACGTTGGAAAAAAATTATCCCACAATGCTCTGACGTAGCCCTCGGATACTATGGGCATACCCCGGCTCCGGTGGATAAAGAACTGCAGGCTCTCTGCGCTAAAAAGATCGGGAAAGACCCCATAACATGCCGCCCGGCTGACCTCATCAAATCTGATATGCCGAATCTGCGTAATAAATTGAAAGATAAAGGAATACAGGATACAGATGAAAATTGTGTAATCTACGCTATGTTCCCGCAGCAGTTGGAAGACTATTATGCCGGAAAACGTCCGGAACCTCCTACAGCAAAAAAACCGGAGAAACCCGTTGCGCCTGTATACCCCACCAATATCGGAGTATCCGCGAGTATAGCCGGACGTGACATGAAGTTGAATGTTCTCGGTAAAGTCTACGATGTGCATATCGAAGAATTGTAAAAATCGGGACGGAACACATGGATGCTAAGTTAATTATTATCGGAACGGGACCTGCCGGGTATACTGCTGCGATTTATGCGGCTCGTGCTGATTTATCGCCCTTGGTTTTCACCGGTCCGCAGCTCGGGGGACAACTAACCACTACCTCAAATGTGGAAAATTTCCCCGGATTTCCGGAGGGGATCATGGGACCTGACCTCATGTTTAACATGAGCCAACAGGCAGAAAAATTCGGTGCGAAAATGGTATACGAGGAAGTCGTATCGGTCACACATGAAGCATGCAGCGGTGAGTTTGTGGTCACTTCATCCGCTGCCGCTTATAAAGCTTCGGCGGTGATTATTGCATCCGGGGCAACGGCGCGATACCTAGGACTGCCGGGAGAAAAGGAACTCATCGGTCACGGTCTCACAGCGTGTGCTACCTGCGACGGCGCTTTCTACCGCGATGTACCGGTGTGCGTAGTCGGCGGCGGTGACAGTGCCTGCGAGGAAGCTCATTTCCTTACGCGCTTCGCCGCAAAAGTTTACTTACTGCACCGTCGGGATTCTCTGCGTGCCGGTAAAACGATGCAGCAACGTGTGCTCTCTCACCCGAAAATTTTCCCTATTTGGAATTCCGCGATTTCTGCGTACCGTTGCGGGGATGACGGCGAACTCTGTGGGGTAGACCTGCGTAATATCTCTACCGGTGAATTGAGTACCTTAGACGTCAAGTGTGTCTTTATGGCCATCGGTCATTCCCCGAACAGCCACATCGTTGCCGGGCTGGTCGACCTGGACCCCGCAGGTTTCATCCTTACTCAAGGCGCTTCCACCGCTACTAAAACTCCGGGACTTTTTGCCGCAGGGGATGTAGCAGACCCTTCGTACCGCCAAGCTATCTCAGCTGCCGGTATGGGTTGCCGCGCCGCTCTGGATGCCGAACGTTTCCTCCTTTCTCTCTGAAATCTATGAAAACCGCCGCTCTCACAATAACCATTGCCGCTTCGTTTCTTTGCTCCTGTAGTCAGGAACCGCTGAAAATTACAGAACATGCCGCTTCTCTCACAAAACAAGCCCATGCCCTGTACAATGCCAAACAGTATTCTCGAGCTCTGCCCTTGTTGAGGGAAGCTGCTGCCGCCGGTAACTCCGACGCGCAACTCCTGCTCGCCAAATGTTACGACTTCGGGTACGGGGTTCCTTCCAACATGCCGGAAGCTATTAAGTGGTATACCGCCGCCGCTAATGTCGGTAACGCAAATGCTTTGGATAATTTAGGTACTTGCTATTCAACAGGTAGCGGTGTTTCCAAAGACCATGCCAAGGCTTTTACGCTCTTTTCCATGGCTGCCGCGCAGAATAATTCTTCGGCTCTCAATAATTTGGGACTATGCTACTTAAACGGAGAGGGTACTCCCGTTAATCAAACCCTCGCGGCTGATTCTTTTCAACGCTCCGCAAACTTAGGTAACGCTGATGGTCAATTTAATCTTGGGCGTTGTTTTCACTTCGGTATCGGCGTCCCGACCGATGAAGAAAAAGCTAAATCGTGGGTAAAAAAAGCAGCGGCTAACGGACATGAAAATGCCGCCGGATTTATCAATGACATGCATTGGTGAAACCACAGTCCCCCTGCCCCACCCGACGTGAGCAGCGGTTCGATTGTTTTGTATTGCTAAATGTGGATGTGTAAGTGTAGATTGTTGAGTATGAAATGCCGAAAACTCATACCGGTAACGGCGGTGGCACTACTGTGCATCACTTCGTGTGTAGGTACAAAAAATATCCGAATTATAACGGAACCGAAAGGAGCCTCGGTAAGTATTAACGGAGAACTCCAAAAGGAAGTAACTCCGGCAAATGTTAAGGTAGAGCAAAAAAGAGATTTAGGCATTGTGGTCAGTCTGCCGGGGTATGAAACCGCTTCCCGTACAGTCTACACACGCACGAATTGGTGGCTTTCCCTGCTCTGGACAAAGACGGACCCGCGTGCTCGTTTCATCGAAGAAGATGAAGTCTACATCCCCTTGAAAAAAATTCCCACCTTACAGGAATACGTACCGACAACCCTTCCGGCATACTCGAAGGAACACAAAAAGGCAACTACACCTCCCCTGCGATCTATGCCGAAAAATCTATAATACTTCCCCGTACACCATACCTGTACCGATAAGAATGATAGCACTGCGTTAAGCGAAGGCTTTGTTTCATGGGAACATACATTTTTTCCTGCTCGCTTTTTTCTTGACTCTGCAACGGATGTGGTATATCCTCAGCGCCGTGAATGCGCATGTATATATCAACTTAGATGGCATAACCGAAGAAGGACGTCAGATAACCGGGTCGGTAGATGGAGAATCGTTGCTCGAGCTTGGGAACGGGGATGTTCAAAGCGCCGGTACTATAGATTACGAATTGTATGTACAACTATTCGGAGAACGAGAGTTAGTGGCAAGGGGAACTGTAAGGGTACCGCTTAAAATGCGCTGCGAGCGTTGTTTGCGAGAATTCACACACACCTTGTCACCGGAGGTTGTGCTGAATTGTGAGGTATCCGATACAATGCGCCAAGTTGACCTAGCTGAACAACTCCGAGAAGAACTTTTGCTCGACTTACCGGCTTACCCCAAATGTGAATCAGCGGGTCTCGAATGTGAAATTCATGACATACATGCAGATTTTGGGCTGGACAAATCACCCCGGGTGGGTGTACAATGTGCTGCGGCGCGGGAGCGTAGTGTGTGGGATGCCTTGGATAAACTCGGCTCACCTCCTACTACATAAAGAACTTCCTCCCCATACAACATTGAAATAAAATTAAACATATATCGAACTATGGCAGCACCTAAACGCAGAACATCTAAAATGAAACAACGTTCCCGCTTGGCAGCTCAAGCGTGGAAAGCACCCCAAATGGGCGAATGTCCAGAATGCAGCGCAGCAGTCCCACCTCACACTGCTTGTCCACGCTGCCATACCTACCATACACGCAAAGGTGAGGTTGTCAAGGTAGTTGTGGAGTAAGCGTCGCTTAATACACACCTGTCTCGATAAAATTCTCGAAAGGCGCCGCAATGCTAAATCCCATGCGGCTTGTGGTTTTTCCGCGTGCTGTGGGGTATCCACTTTGTGGGTACATGGGTTTAGTTTTCGCGCGTCGTTTCGCTTTTGCTTTCTCTCAACTCCCCTGCGCCTAACTCCTTCGCTTCATCCTTCGTTCTTCGTACATCGTACTTGATACCCCCTGTGTTCCTCGGCAGCAGAATCCGTGCTCAGCGTCAGACAACCATTTTTCTTGGGACGAATAAGAGCAATGATGTAGAAAATGCCGATAAAAAAACGTATTGATGGTAGGGGATGGTTTCCCTGCTATCCGCGCAGCGATGTAGTCGTACTCATATATAACCCCATACTGCAATGAATAAAATACTTATGGTCCTTGCTGTACTGAGCATGCCACTCATGGCTCAGAATCCGGAGTCTCAGACTCCACCATCTCCGCCGACGGTTGAAAATATACGTGTTATCTCTCCGCTACAAACAGCGATGAGGGCTCGTTTTATGCAAGACTTTGACCTCAATAAAGACGGTCGCCTTGATCCGCGGGAAAGAGGAATTGCACGTAAAGCATTTGAAGAGAATCAAGCTGAGTTGAGAAAAATTCAGGTAGCTTTTAAGCGATGGATTTTTAGGGTATTTGATACGAACAAGGACGGTCAGTTTGATGAGCAGGAGAAAGCCGCCATCAAGTCTGCTCTCATGAAGCGTTTCAATCGTGCCCCAGAACAACAGCAAACTGCCCCAAAAGCCCCATCTCAACGCAACCACGGCATGCGCGCCCACTGCGTACCCGATGTGCAATCCCGAGAACCGCGTCCCAATACAATCGGATGTCCTTGCTGCGCACCGCCTCCACCGTGTACATGTCAACCGGCACCCTCCTGTTGTGCACCGCAACCTCCATGTTGTGCTCCCCTGCCACCGTGCTGCAGACCAAAGCATCCATGCAGCGGTGCAAGGTCCTTTCGACATAGGCATTGTCACTGACACATTCCGAGTTCTCAACATGCCGCCACAGCATGCATCTCACGTGTAAACTTGGGTCGTGATTTCGTCGCAGGTAGGTACGGGAGTGGTTCAGTACGAAATCAAAGCGGAGGTTCTTCGGGGAACCGGTGCTCACGTTGAGTTTCCCCTTTTGGCGCATGCCATCGCCCTCAGCTCGCCAACCGGCGGCATTTCTAAGGATGGCGTGGGGTACGGCGTGGGGTATGATGCGGGGTATGGCGTGGTGGTCTACGCGGCGGTTTTCGTTGGTGTTTTCCGTTGCCGGAGGTTCCTGCCCAGCTGTGCATCAATGTAGGAGCGAGTCTGCCGTAGAAAGAAGAAGCGTCGAGCTGAGAGAAAGCTGTGATAAAATCATAAATTTCACGTGGGCTTTGATTTTGACGGTGAGCAATTCCTATAATGAGAGCGTATGCTTGTTGACGATCCTCCGGTCGCAGGGAATTATCTTTAGCGATTTTAAGACATTCCGCTTTAATGTATTCGTAATTAGGGACAAAGCGAGGAGAAACGAATCCATCCCTTGTGTTAAGCATACCATACATAAAACTGACCGGACTATATAGCAAACTACGCGCGTATCTACGACTATCGGAGGGATCCGCTTGACGGATTAGAGAAGCGAAACGGACGCGCGGGTTAGAATTCGAGTACTCCGGGTTGGGGAAGTGGTTATTTATGTAATGCGGTTGAGGGAAGGGAACTTCCGCTGCCTTATGGATTAAATCCGCGCTTCGAGTGCCCTGAGTTTGACGGGATTGTGCCATGTAACCATCCCGTTGACGCAAGCGAGCAATCATGGTACGAATATTTTGTACACCTTGACTCCCTGTTTCATCCCCGATGGCATCCATACCCGGCATGTAAGCATAAACACTTCCTTGTTTATCGAGGAAAATGAGGGAGGGACATATCGGCAAATAACTACCCATCGGAGAAGGTAAAGAAGATTGACCCGCATCAACTGCCTGAGCAACTAAAAGAGCTTGCCCACTCGCTTGTTGTACCTCATCCCTTTCCCAAAATTTATGCAAGAGCACCTCGCTACGACGATTCCATTTCGGACCATACAAAAACACGACTATCCCATCGTCACCGGCTTTACCTAAAGCCTCGCCAATAGATGTGAAACGTCGCGAAGGATCCGGCTCGGCATGCAACAACATCCCACACCAAACACATATCATATACACCCATATAAGCAATTTAACCATAAACTAAAACGGCACGAAAATCTATACCCGGCATAAAAATACCTGTTCCTGAATTAATGCGAATGAATTTGAACGGACGAAGCTTACGTGGAGGATCAACTACTACGTACTGAGATTCCTGTCCATTCGGCAATTGTGCTATCTTTTCCCATTTCTTGCCATCCCGCGATACCTCCACAAACCATTCCGAATATCTACTGCATCCACCGACAGGTACTATCACAATTGACTTAACGCGTGTAGGACGCGCTAATTCTAAGGTAAGCAAACGCGAACCGCCTGATTCCGAACGAATGAGTCCCCCGCTCGGTGTAAGCGCTGCTTGGTGAGCAATAAAAGACTCATCGCCACTGCGGTACGCATCTAACGTTACCAAACATCCCGGTGATATTAATTTCCCTTTACATGGAGGCAACTCCGGCATCTTACTCCGGATGATACGACTTATAGAATTACTCATCGGATAGGCGTCCGGATTTATATAATTTTTGCTGTATTTTGTAATAATTTTCAAACAATCTTTACGATCAAAGCCACGACGATTCTTACCTTCCATAGCCGATTTCGCACCATCCTCAGCACTACGAATGATCGCTGCGTGTATAGCCACCCGGAGATTTGCCTGCTTCTCATCTTCTGTACTCAGTCCGGATATAATTTCATCCGCTTTATCCAGTACATGTTTAGCAGGTAAAGGACCTTCATTAAAAGCACGGCGTATCGCCCATGCCATGAAAGATAAAAATTGTGGCTTTTGTTGTACTATTTCACATAAGTGTATAAGGAATTTTCGTTTATAGATGGGACCTTTCCCTAAAGCATTAAATTGGTAGCTAAGAAAATCATTTGCTTCCCAGTCATGCCCCTCCGGTGCATCTAGATTATCCCAATAGTACATCAATGTTTTATATCTGCGCCGTACCTGTCGGTCATACTTCAACATATCCGGCAATACATGCTCAAGTAAAAAATTTGCGCTTAACTCCGGATTCGTTTTTACTAACCTTGTACAAAATTTTTCCATAAAATCGGGAAAAAGATTCGGACGGCGCCGGAGGATAGGACGGACAGTGTTTACATAACTTTCCCAGATAGGTAACATCGCCGGTTGGATGGATATAGCAGCTTCGAAGAGTTTGCGACTATATAACACTTTTGATGTATTTGACCCAACCATCGCTGCCAGCGACGCTACCATTTGAGCGTCGCGTGTACGTTTTCCCTGCTGGTACATGGATGCCAATAACTCTAAATCTTTGAATGATTGGTAACTCCAGTACCGTGTATGCAACATTCGATTGTCACTTAAGGAATTGGACGGTACCCATTGTCCATTTTCCCAGACAGCGTACGAGCAATGACCCGGTTCGGATAAAGTCACTGCCGGTATCCCATTGGAGCAGGCAGCCGCAGCTCCGAAGTGCGAAAGTTGCACGCATACGCCTCCTACATCGCGTACCATTTTTGCATAATTTCCCGGATAAGATGGTGCAAAGGGTTCGTAATACGCGGAACTAAATATAGTGCTACCGAAACTATTGACCGGTAAGTACGGTACCATGGTGAATGCACGCGAATAAGCTCCGGTGGGCAACGTCGCATTGTCGCGTAGCCATTCCATGGTGCTTGCGGTACCGAATTGACTATCCCCCTTCCATCCACAGCAAATGCGCAGAAGCCAATCCGGTAAATTCTGAAAATTGGTGTCAATTTTACCGGTATCCCATCCCTTTGCATACAAGAAATAACGTTCCTTTGCCAGTTTATAGGGATCAACCTCCGCTTGCCCTCGTTTCTTTATTCGCGTCCGCCGAGCATTCTTGTAGTATTGTCCCATCATCTTGAGCCGTTTTATGTCCCTCTTGGTAAGCAAACCAGGATCGTCCCCGTACCAATGATTCCGGGTGTATTCTGCTGCAACGGCTGCCGCTACACGTCGTTTAACATCTGATCTTGCTTTTCCCTCCGGGGCTACATCCATTTCCGGGTCCGCCTTACGAATGGCAGCTACCATCGCTAATACTACCTCTGCACGTACCAATTCTCCATCGTAAACCAATGCAGCCACCCAGCTTAAATCATTCAAAAGAGGTGTCAATATCTCGGCATTGGATCTTTCATACATTAATTTGGCAAGTACATCTAAATCCGCGTGGTGCAGTAACTCCCATTGCGCTAACTTAAGTCGTACTTCTGGGTCTTTGATGAGCTCGTGTACGTTGTTCACTCCTACTTTGTGCCATGCCGCATTTATCTCATTGGTCAATCGTTTGTACACTATCTTCGGATTCCTCCATTGGGTCACTCCCAATTTGCTAGTACTTTTCTCTTCACTCACCGGGCGATTCCCGTCATCTTCTGCCAAACGACGTTGTATCTTGTCTGTGTTTATCTCTTCTTCATCGTCTTTCTCGTCCCCGTCATTCTCATCTCTTCCGTCTTCTTCCCCATCATCCTCTCCGCTTTGCTCTTCCTTCCCCGGTTCTTCATCTTCTCCTTCCTCACTTTCATCGAGTGGCTCTTCATCTTCCCCAACTTCCGTCCCCTCTTCCTCATCGTCTTCTTCCGTTTCCTCTGCATCGTACTCATCATCCCACCAATCATCGTCGTGCCATATTTCCCCCTTGTTGTCAATGTCACCCTCTCCTATTGTAGTCGCTACCGAGTTTCCGCCACCGTGTTCGTTCCCTTCTTCCATCCTCGCAATCGCATGCTCATCTACTTCGATGATCATTGGTTCAAACAAATATCCGCCCGCAAATCCGAGTAGTAATACGATAAACAACAGATTCCACGGGACATACGTCCGCTTAGTACGTATATCTTTTCCTGTGTCCCTCTGTCTCTTTACCACCCTTTTTCTCCGCTTTTTTCGCATTTTTATTCGCCTTTCTCCCCTACCACACATTCTACCTGATTCCACCCGAAATTGCAAGAAGGAAATTTTTATCATTGTCGCAATCCGGAACTATTCCAAGAAAAAACTTCAACAAATGTCGATCAAAATCAAAATACTGCGTATGGAACAAAAAGGTTGAAAAATGCGTGTGATGCGTGTAAAATGTAGTGCATGAGGAGACCACCGATACCCGGGATAGTAATGGCAGATAACTGGTTGACGCCGTATGAACAAGCGATCAAGATAGGCTTGCGATTATATGACAATCGTGCGGAGGCGCTTGCACGCAGATACGGGAGTTTGGAGGAGGCTGCGCGCGGATATGAACGGATGGGAATACTACGGGATAACGAGACGGGGGAATGGATATACCGGGAATGGGCACCGGGCGCGCGTAGTCTGCGATTTATAGGTGATTTTAACGGGTGGGACAGAGAGGCAACGCCTATGCAGGTAGATAAATCCGGTGTATGGAGTGTACGTTTACCGGCTGAAACCTTACACCACGGCGACCGTGTTAAAGTACATGTGCTGGGCGCGGATATGCAACGACGCGACCGCATTCCGGCATGGATTCGCTGTACCTACCAAGACCCTCAAACTTACGATTACTGCGGGGTCGTCTGGGCACCGCCTTCGCCGTATCAATGGAAAAATACACGGTGGAACCCCTCGCGTATCCGAGAACCGCTCATCTACGAAGCTCACATAGGCATGGCAGGCGAAGAACCCCGCTTACATACTTATACCGAATTTACGCGTAACATCCTCCCCCGTATCGCTGCACTCGGTTATAATACATTGCAGCTCATGGCAATACAAGAACATCCATACTACGGTTCCTTCGGGTACCATGTCTCGTCGTTTTTTGCGCCGAGCAGTCGTTTCGGAACTCCGGATGAACTCAAGGAACTCATAGATACAGCGCACGGAATGGGGATAGCAGTGTTACTGGATGTAGTGCATTCTCACGCTGTAAAAAATGTAGCTGAAGGGCTCAACAATTTTGATGGTTCCGGCGGACAATACTTTCATGCCGGTGAACGAGATTCCGTGCATCCGGACTGGGATAGCTGTCTTTTTGATTACGGACGCGAGGAAGTCCAAATTTTTCTGTTGAGTAACCTGAGGTGGTGGCTGGAAGAATATCATTTCGACGGATTTCGCTTCGACGGCGTAACCAGTATGCTTTACCTTCACCACGGTCACGAGCCCTTCACCGACCTGAGCTGTTACTACAACGATCGCGTCAACGGTGATGCGGTCACTTACCTTCGCCTAGCTTCAACCCTCATCCACCGTATCCGACCCGGTGCCATCATCATAGCGGAAGATATGAGCGGCATGCCCGGAATGTGTCGCCCGACAGATGAAGGCGGTTTAGGCTTTACCCACCGACTGGCTATGGGTTTGCCCGATTACTGGATTAAACTCATCAAGGAAAAACGCGATGAGGAATGGAGTGTGGGGGATATGTGGTATACGTTGATTAACAGACGCTACGGTGAACCGAATATCGCATACGCCGAAAGCCACGACCAAGCTTTGGTGGGCGATAAAACGATAGCCTTTCGGCTCATGGATGCCGAGATGTATACGCACATGGCATGTGACATGCCGAGTCTCGTTATTGACCGCGGGATGGCTCTGCACAAGATGATTCGTCTTGTTACCATAGCGGCCGGAGGCGAGGGCTGGCTGAATTTTATGGGAAATGAATTCGGACACCCGGAATGGATCGATTTCCCGCGCGACGGCAATAACCATTCCTATTTATATTGCAGACGTCAATGGAGTTTGGTTGACAACGATTTACTTCGTTACCGCTTCCTGAACAATTTTGATCGAGCGATGCTGAATTTGGTACGTGAAACGGGATTACTCGGAGCTCCGCCCGCTCATCCGCTGAATATGGATGAAACTAATCAGATTATGGCTTTTGAACGCGGCGGTCTCATGTTTGTGTTTAACTGGAACGGACACCGTGCTTTGCCGGATTACAGACTTCCGGCACCTTCAGCCGGGGAATGGGAGGTACGACTGGATAGTGACGCGCCGGAATTCGGCGGTTTAGGACGCCAGGATCCTTCCGTACATCATTTTGCGGATACCGATAACTGTCTCTTCCTTTATCTTTTACCGCGCAGTGCCTTAGTTTTACAACGTTCCGTAATATCCTCCTAACCACCCTTGCCCTTTTTTTGCTATGGAAACCGAAGTATCCGATGAAAGTACCATCCGAGTTATGGATGATGTGCTTGCGAGTCAGGTAGCAGCAGGCGAAGTAGTGGAACGTCCGGCTTCGGTTATTAAAGAATTAGTCGAAAATAGTATTGATGCCGACGCAAAGGCTATTCGTACGGAAATTTCGCGTGGCGGGGTAGCAATGATTAAAGTAACCGACGATGGTAAAGGGATGAGCCGCAAAGACCTCGCGATGTGTCTGCGACGTCACGCTACCAGTAAACTCCGCGATTATGCCGGACTCTCGGATATCCGTCAACTCGGATTCCGCGGCGAAGCCCTGCCCAGTATCGCATCTGTCTCTCACCTATCGATCACCACACGCCGCACGCGGGATGTCGAAGGTTCCCTGCTTTGCTCCGACGGAGGTATCGATGAACCGATACGTACCGCCGGATGTCCCCCGGGTACAGCTATCGTGATACGTGACCTCTTTTACAATACTCCGGTACGACGTAAATTCCTAAAATCAATTGAAACAGAATCCGGACACGCGGAACAACAAGTCAAATTACACGCACTGGCTTTCCCAAATATACGTTTCACATTCGTTCGCGACGGAAGTGTCGTCTTTGATCTCCCGGCTACACACGATATCCGACATCGTATCGCCGAGCTCAGTTCGTACGCCGCAGCGAGCGAGTTGATACGAATTCGTCCGACTACCGCCGAAGGTGCACGAGTGTCCGGTTTCCTTACACCGCTTTCACAAGCTCGCCGAAACAGAAAAGAACAATACATTTTCCTGAACGGACGAGCTATTGAGGATAAAATTATAACTCATGCTATACGAGAGGGTTATGGTGGTATACCCGGTGGGGTATTTCCGAGATTTTATCTATACTTGGATATGGAACCGGCACTGGTAGATGTCAATGTCCATCCGGCTAAACGGGAGGTACGATTTCGACGTCCGGCAGAGTTGGCAGCCGCTGTAACTGAGGCGGTGGCTGCTACTTTAACCGAGCATGCGCGGGGTAATTCAGCGGATGTCGCATTGCATCCGGTACCCACTCCGGCACCCCCCGATTCCGAACCTACCGTAACTCCCTTACCACCGCCTCCTTCGGTGCCGATTGTGCCGTCGCATCTCCCTTCTCCTCCGTCTCCCGGTTACCCTACACCCCCGACTTCCCATGCGGAATCCCCGTCGCATCCCCTGCGCCTGAAGTCCGAACCCCTTCAATCCGAACTCGGCCTGCCACGTGAACCATCTTCGGTAAATTCAGAAATTCGTTCTTCTTCAAGGACTTCCGGTTTCCGGTTTCTCGCTGTCGTGCGCGAGCAGTACATCCTCTTTGAAAATGCGGAGGGTTTAGTTATGCTATCGGTGCGTGCCGCCCGTGAACGTATCCTCTTTGAACGACTCGTTGAAGCTAATAAACGAGCTATTCCTTCCCAACAATTGATTGCGCCGGCTTTCATCGATTTAGCTGCCGTAGATGTCGGTCTCGTTTCTCAACTTCAACCACTTTTTATCCAAGCCGGATTCCGTGTCTCTCGCTTCGGTAATAAAACTTTACGTATCGAAGCTATACCCGCTTTTCTACCTCTCCGAGATGTTGAACCCTTTATCTCCGAACTCATCTATTCTTTCAGCGCAGGCGATGTGCGTACCAAACGTAACCGTGACCCATACGAACTCTTCGTTATACGCCTCGCACACCAATACGTCCGTAAAGAAGAAATGTATTCTTGGGTACATGACCCTATCCGTCTCCTTAACGACCTCCTTCACTGCGAAATTCCATACTGTACCCCACGCGGTAAACCTACTATGATCCCCTTCGCTTACTCCGAAATCCAACGTAAATTCCAAACTCAGTAAACCCTGAACCACAGTCCTGCCGCGTCCCACCACAATGCCCACCTCCCCGCCTCCCCTCCGCATTTACGATTTTTGATTTTTGATTTTTGATTTACGAATAATGCGCGCTCCGTTGCGCGGTCCCTCCGCGGAAACGAGCCCACCTCCAACGCCGACGGTGCTCCGCGGTTCAGCGGCAGGGAGCGGAGGGTGTGGTGGGTGACACTTTTTGATTTTTGATTTTTGATTTAGGATTTAAGAAGTTAGCGCGCTCCGTTGCGCGGTCCCTCCGCAGATACGAGCCCGCCCCATACGCATGCGGTAAGCAACGGTTCAGCGGCAGGGAGCGGCGGATGTGGTGGGAAAGACTTTTGGGTTTTTAATTTACAATAGCCGATTGTATAGAGAGAAGAGGTGAGTCATGCGTGAAGCTTCATCTAAGAATTTGCGACCGTAGGCGGCATCAACGGCGGAGTCTAGATCTTTGTGAGCAGAGCGGAGGTCGGATGGCATGCGGAGGGGTGTATAGAGATCGGCGAGGGTGCTGTTGGGATATTGCGCACGGGTGGTGAGGATGGTTTGGGCTCGGGCTTCGATTTGTGTGCGCTGGGCTTCCGTGGGACTCGGCCACGGGAAATTGTTGTAGACGATGCCTATGGAGTAGCTAATGCTCGTACCGAGGTATCCGACAACAGTGCGCATCCATGCCATGTGCATGGCGGAGGTAAGCACTCCGAAGTGGTAGAGACCGGCATCAGAAACAAGTTTTACCCCATCGCTGCAAAGGATACTACCATCTAAAAACGCGATGGGAACGTATTCGCGACGTTCCGAGGAGACACCCGGAACGGCTATGTATGTCCCATGTGGCATATTTTCGATGTGGAATCGACGCGGATTGGAAGCTATGGCACGTGTCGGCGCACTTTTGCTCGCTTCACGAAATGCTTTTACACGTTCTATGCGTTCCATGCAAAGCGGCAGTTTTTTCAACTCTGAGGGCTCGGCTTCCCTCAGCCATAAACAGTAGCGTTCCTCACCGTGGAGCAGTTCATGTGCTCCCATCCATTGCCGAAAATACGGAGCCGCATCCGGTTCCTTCTCTAAAAACGCTTCTTTTTCTTCCGATGTGAAAAGGTAGTTGCCGCCATCGATGGGTTTGTTCCCGGTTCCCATCTCCGGCACGTCACAAAGTGGCTTACCCCGCCTACCGATAAAAATGTTCGGCGCGTCAGCGAGATAGCCGTTGATGTGCGCGGCAGGATGGGATTCTCCGGCTTCATCAAAAATGGTACACTTGCTCGGTTTCCGTGCCGTCATGCCTACAATCACGCAGTGTACCGTCGCCACATCCCTTGCATCGTTTGTCCACCTGAATGTGCGGTAGGCGAAGTCGATGTATATGCCGTGTTTTTCCATTATCGGACGCCACAGGAGCGCAACGGATTGACCCTGTACGATGGACTTGGTGGCGACCAACGCTGTGCGCGTGGCGGGGTCTGCCTGCATGAGTTGCGCAGCACGCAGGAACCAACAAGCAACGTAATCAAGATCACCGGCTCCGTGAACACCATGAAAGATACTTATGAGCTCAGCTTTCTGCTCCTTTCCCATCAACCGAGCTCCCACAAACGGAGGGTTGCTGATGATATAGTCGATGTGGTGCCCCGGCACGTTTTCCGTCCAGTCCACGGCGAGCGCATTGGCTTCCCGGATGTTATCGTAGCTCTCCGGCGGCAGAAAATCGGAGGGTTTCCGCGTCGTAAACTCCTGCATCTCGTTCCACATCTGCGCGGAAGCTATCCACAAGGCGGTCTTGGCGACAGCTACGGCAAAGTCGTTGATTTCGATGCCGTAGAATTGGTTGATGGAGACATGCGCCCCGGGGGTGAGTTCGAGTTGACCATCGGCGAGGTGGTGCAGGGCTTCGTTTTCCAGACGTCGCAAGGAGATGAAGGTTTCGGTGAGAAAATTGCCGGAACCGCACGCCGGATCGAGGAAGGTAAGGGACGCCAGTTTCCTGCAAAATGCCTTTAATTTCCGCGCACGAGCAGTACCTGATTTTTCCTTCCGCGCGAGAATGCCGGCAAGCTCCGCATTCAGGTCGTCCAAGAACAGAGGATCAATCACCTTGTGAATGTTTTCCACGGAGGTATAGTGCATGCCACCCATGCGACGCGTTTTCGGATTGATGGTGCTCTCAAAGAGTCCGCCGAAAATGGTGGGAGAGATGTCCGCCCAGTTGAACCCAGCGGCGGCTTCTTCTTCGATGAGCGTACAGAGCTCAGCATCGAGCAAGGGGATCGAATCTTCCTCTACCTTGGCGAAGAGTCCCCCGTTGACATGCGGGAAGGCGAGGAGCGGCGTGTCAAACAGATCGCGTTGCGCGGGCGGAAGATTGAGTGCTCGAAACAGTTTGAGCAGCTGAGATCGTTTCCCCTCTGGGTCAGATGCGTGGCGCAGATAATCCAAGAATTGTCCCTTGGCAAAGAGTCTCGCATCGTCCGCGTACAGACAAAACACCAGCCTCACGCAAAAGCGATTGAGCTGCTGCAACACCGCATCATCTATCGGCTGCCGACACCGCTCCAACAGCGTATTGTAGATTCTGCTGATACGCTCCCACGCTTGTACCGACACCACCCTCTCCCGCTCCGCCGATGCCGCATTACTGTTCTCATTCACCGCCATGGCAATACCCCAATATCGCACATTCCTGCCCAAAAGAAAAGCAAAAAATGCTCATGCAGCATCACCAACCTTCATAGAGAAAAATCTCAACGGAGACACCTGTCCTCTCAATCAAAAATCAACCAATCCAAAAGTCCCCATCCCCCCACTGAACCGCAGTCCTGCCGCAATGCCTGTCTCCCCTGCCACATTTACGATCTTAGATTTACGATTGACGATTGAAACAGTTAGCGCGCTCCGTTGCGCGTCCCTCCGCGGAGGGTTCCCCCCACCACATACGCTGCTCCTTGGCTTTGCATCGTAAAAAATCCTTGCGCAACGGCAGCGCCTAAAATTTCAATCAAAAATCTAAAATCAAAAATCTAAAATGCGGCGGGGAGGCGGGCATTTGCGGAGGGACTGCGGTTCATCGGTGGGATTTTGCTTGACTTCTTTATGCAATTATGCAATCATATTGCGGATTTGCATTATTATGAATATCATACCACGCACAGCTGCTTCTAAAGTACTTAGTTTAAGCACACAATTTCCCTGTGTACTTGTAACTGGTGCTAGGCAGGTAGGCAAATCGACGCTACTTCGCAGTATCATGCCGCAGGGGATGCGGTATATCACGATGGATGATTATCGGTTGGTGCAACAAGCTCAGGAAGATCCTATTGGGCTTTTAGAGGAGTATGGTACACCGCTGTGCATCGAGGAAGTGCAGTATGCGCCCGAACTTTTTCGTGCCATCAAACTCAAAGTCGATGCTGACCGCCGCCCCGGCATGTATTGGTTGACTGGATCTCAGCGTTTCCTAATGATGAAAGGTATCACAGAATCTCTGGCAGGTCGCGTCGGTATATTGGAATTGCAAACCCTTTCCCAACGTGAACTCCTCCGCAAGGGCGAATCTGCTGCGCCTGTTTCGGCTGACACATTTACCGGCAATTCGGATATAACTCTCTGCTGCGACATCCAGCAGCTCTACGAACGCATCCATAGGGGAGGCTACCCTGCCCTACATGAAAACCCTGCGCTCAATCTCAATGATTATTTTACTTCCTACTTACAAACTTATATTCAACGCGATGTGCATGCTCTCATTCAAATTAGCGATCACATCTCCTTTGCCCGATTCATTCAATCCGCCGCCGCACGTAGCGGTCAACAATTAATCTATGCCGACTTAGCACGAGACGCGGATGTGTCGCCTAACACCGCCAAAAATTGGATAAGCATTTTAGAAGCATCCGGTATTATCTCCCTGCTCCGTCCATACTACATCAATTGCTCTAAACGCCTAACTAAAAGTCCTAAACTCTATTTTTGCGATACCGGTCTCTGTGCTTGGTTAGGGGGTTGGACTGACCCGAATGTCCTCCGAAAAGGAGCTTTCGCCGGTTCAATCCTTGAAACTTGGGTCTTTAATCAACTCGCACGTAGTTATATTCACGCGGGACAACAACCGCCGATGTTTTACTATCGCGACAGCTCCGGTGCCGAAGTTGATTTTTTACTGTGCCGCAATGGTCACATCCTTCCCATCGAAGTTAAAAAAAGCGATAGTCCCTCTGCATCAGACCTCAACGCTATTTCCAAAATCCCCGTCGGTACCGATACGATCGCCCCCGGAGTCGTCCTTTGCACTGCTCAATCATCCCTCCCACTAGGTTATGGTCACCGATCATTCCCGATTTCCGCTCTGTAACCGACCGAACCACTGAACCGCAGTCCTGCCGCATTTCTAGATCGTCGATCGGGATAAGGGCGCCCCCCAGCATGCCCCCAGTGCCTGCACAGGCAAGCTTGGGATCGCCTCCGGCGGTTGGGTTCGAACCAACGACCTAGTGATTAACAGTCACCCGCTCTTCCGCTGAGCTACGCCGGATTGTAAATGCTTTCCCCAAGCGGGGAAGCGCACGTATTCTACACCCATTTTCCTCTACACGCAAGCTTTTTTCCTCAAATTCTGAAAAAAATTCGTTCTTCGTATAATATTGAGGAATGACAAAGCGAACCATTTCTAAAGCCGGTAAAAAAAGCAGATACCCCCCAAAAAAAATTTGAGCATGGAGGCGGAATCTCCTACCATGCCCGATGCTATGTATTTGAAGTATTTGCATTCTACCCGCGTAAGTTCGTCTTCTCAAGGAAGAATTTATCATGCTGTTTATCAAGAAGATAGAGAGCAGGTATGCTGTCCTCATTGTAAGTCAAACGAGTGTTCTGTGTGTTTAAATTTACTGGGGAAAGGTGTGAACGCCGAACTTACGGCTACCGCTGCTCCGCCAATTACCACTTCCGTATCCCCCTAGAATGCGGTCATCTTTTCACCCTAAAATTCAAATTCCATACAATTTTGGATTGACCCCGGACATGAAACGAAGCGGACGAGGGTTGAACTCGCGACCTCAGCCGTGACAGGGCTGCGCTCTAACCAAACTGAGCTACCGCTCCGTTCACACCGCCTTGCAGCGGGTGCGAAGGTATTTTAGCATAGAACGAACACCTTGGCAAGCTTTTTTTCATCTAAATGCAAAAAAAATTCAATTTTTTATCACATCCTTTGTAAACATCTAAAATTCAACTATCAAAGAATGCCAATTAAAATTCCGGGTACCGACGCCGGCGCACCATATCTATCCTAAGAGGAATGATGCCCTTGCGCTGAACGATGCCTCCGTCACAGAGAACTGCGAGGATAATTGAGTACGAAGTCGATCAGTCCGGCACAAAATGATTGCGCGGATAGCAAAGTAGAAAGTAGCGCGGATGCTCAATTATGGTTCTGGCGAAATTGGTACTCCGATGGTATGTGAAACATGTAGCGACAACACAGATAGTTGCATTTCAGCATTTAGAATCAATTTTCTCGGGGCGAGTGTGAAAATTCTTACATTGTACGAAGATATCGGCTTGAAAAGTTAGTAAAGTCAGGTATAATGGGTCAGGAGAGAATATGATGAACGCAGTATATTTAGGAGAGATAGGCACCCGGGGAGACGTCGATATAGTAGATATCTTCGATAAGGGTGGTGTGTTGATGTGGCCACTTTTAGCACTGTCATTTATAGCGATTATGGTAATAGTTATCTGTTTATGGTCGACACGGAAGAGTGCTATCCTACCCTTTTACCTGTTACCGGAAATGGAAAAATGCATAGCGAATAAGAAGTATCCGGAACTGAGTGACATGTGTGAACGCACCGATTCCAGCTTTACACGCACGGTATCGACAATTCTCAGATTTATGCGGAGGAACCCGAGTGCTAAGATAGATGAAGTACGAGAAGTAGCTATAGCTGAAGGGTCGCGGCAAGCAAATATGCTAACACGTCAGATAAGTTGGCTTGCCGACATAGGAGGGATAGCCCCTATGATAGGATTACTCGGTACAGTTATCGGCATGATGCGTACCTTTACCGAAGTCGCAGCCGGAAACTTTGAAGGGGTAAAGCAAATGCAGATGGCGAGCGGTGTATCGGAGGCTATGATTACGACCGCCGGAGGTCTGATGTTGGCCATTCCATGTATGCTCTTTTACGTTATCTTCCGCAATCGCATACAAAAACATATCAATGATATGGATGCATCCCTCGCACACATACTTTCTCTCTTATCCTCAAGAATGGACTAGAAAGAAAACTTCGGTGATGTAGAACCGGAAGTACCCGCAGCAAGGATTAAACTCGGAAGGCAATAAGTACCATGAAATTAAATGTCAAAATGCCGGATACAATAGGGTTTCAATTGGCACCTATGTTGGACGTTGTTTTTTTGCTCCTCATCTTTTTTGTCGTTACCCAGAAAATTATACTGAATGAACAGGACTTAAAAGTCAAGGTACCCACCGCACCTAAAACTACGGAAGAAACTTCACGCGCAATCGATGAAATTATCATCAATGCCCGAGAAGAGAACGGTGAACTCGTTATTACTATCGATCGTGAAAAATTTACGCGTGAAGCTTTACTGGAAAAATTGAAACGCATGATAGCGCTCAATAAAGACCAACCTGTACGAATACGCGGGGATGCCGAGATGCGGTGGCAAAAAGTAGCAGACGTCATCTCTACCTGTTCTCAGGCAGGTGTCTGGAATGTTTCTTTCTCCAAACAACTGCCGAATCAACAGCAATCACCCGGTAATCAATAATTTAACAAGGAATTCAACCTTTTATCCATGTACCTAACAAATTGTAAAAAATTTTTCTTGGGACGAGTGTGGAGATACATCCCTATATGCCTGATAGCGAGTGCCGTGTTGAACGCGCAGCAGGCGAATAGATCCTTGATGGCTAATCCTCAACAAAATGCGATGGATATAGCCTTAACCGTTTATAAACAGGCTACTATACAAAAAGACACAGAACAAAAACGTCGTGACTTCCTGAGTGCAGCCGAACTCTTTGAAAAATACGAGCGACAATACCCGAATGCAAAAGATAAACCGAAGGCACTCTACATGCGAGCTATCTGTCTGGAAGAAGCAGGTTACACAGCCGAAGCTAATCTCGTACTCGGACAACTTGCCAATACGATGCACGGCGAATTCAGCGCTTCGGCTGCATACAGTCTCGGTACACAGGCGTCAGACCAAGGTCTCTGGTCTAAGGCTGAAGGATACTACAAGTTAGTCGTCAAAGAATCACGTCGTAACAATTTGCGTCACGATGCCTTCTATCGTCAAGGTCTCGCAGCTCTAAAACAAAATAAACGGCGGGATGCCGAAAAAATATTCAGGCAATTACACGCTACAGAGGGGGTGCAAAGTAACATCGCTCAGGCAGCACTTCTGACACTTGCGCAGATGCTGACCGAGGATCGGTGCGATGTAGAAGCGTACAAATTGTTTCGTGAATTGCTTGCCATAAAGAAGTTAGACAAAAACATACGAGGTATAGCGACTTTACAGGCGGCGCGTCTGGCAAGTACATTGGAACGTTTTCAAGAAGCAGAAGAGCTTTATGCCCAAGTTTCCGGTAATCCGGACTTAGCTCAATATACGGCTGAAGTACAATTGGATACACTGAGGAGATTGTACAAGAAAAAGGATTACGAAGGTATATTTAGACAGGTTACACAAAATTACCAACCACTTAATGACCCGGATAAAGAATCTCAGCGAGCCTTGATTGTGGGGCAAGCGTACATGGAAGTCGGACAATACGATATGGCGGATCGCTGGTTTGAAAATGCCGAAGGGTACAAACGATGCGGTTTGAATGGTGCGGAAGCTGCATACCGACGCATCTTGTGCGCACAACGTATGCGAGCAACAAATATAGTCAGTCTAGCTCAAAAATTTTTGAGCACATACGCAATACAGGGTTCGCCGGCTGAGCAACTACCTATCTGCGATTCCGCACGCTTTATTTACGCGGATCAGGTAATGCCTTCAGACCCGGATGAAGCAGCTCGCCAATTTGATGCAATTCGTATTGAAAATTTACCTGCTGCCATTCGCTCGGATGCCGAGTATAAAAAAGCATGGTCGTCCTTCCAAGGGAATACTTTCGATCCTGTACCTACGCTCAATCATTTTATTTCCACGTACAAAAAAGATACTCGTCTTCCGCATGCTTATGCTCTACGCGGCATGGCATACGCTAAGCAAAATAAAGTAACGGAAGCTTTGCGTGATTTTGATTATGTCATCGACCATTACCCGGAGTCAGATGCTGTACTAGTATGTTGGCAAAAAGCGGCTGAAGCATGTAAAGCGGACCCGGAACGTAGGGTGCGTTACTACGAAGGATTGCTTGCCTGTGGAGGAAAAGTTAAGCCTGCTGCCTGCGCCGAAGCACATTACAATATTGCATCTATCCTCTACGAAAAACAACCGGAAAAAGCTATACCCCATTTTCGTGAAGCAGCCAGCATCGATTCTCAGCGCTACGCTTCCTTAGTGGGTACCGCGCTTGTGCAGTGCTACTACAAAATGAAGGATGTCGATAATCTGAAGGTAGCGCTCGCTCAATTACAAAAGAGTAATCCTGCCTCTTATCGCGCTTTACCGGCCGGTATCCTGCTATGGTGTGGCTGGATGTGCAGTCAAAAAAAGGATTACCAACAAGCAGAAAGTTTATTGTCAGACGCTTTAACCCGTTTACCTCAAGAAAGTTATATAGCGGCGGACGGTTCGACTAAGTCGCGTCCTAAGGTAGAACCATCGACATGGCGGTTAACGGTCTGGAAAACATTGGCACGCACCAGACTGGAGCTGGCACTTTATGAAAGTGGTTACGAAGCGGCTCAACAGTACGTGAGCATGGAAACACAGCCTTACAGAAAAGCGGACGGCATGCGCGATATGTCTCAGCTCTTGTTGGGACTTAAGAGGGTGAAAGAAGCTCGCAAGTGCTGTGAGGATGCTATAGCTTTAGGGGTCGACGGTCCGATCAAGTCCTCCCTCTTTATTGCCTTGGGTGACACCTATTTCGTTGATCGTTCGTACGACGATGCAGCGCGATACTACGGTCGTGTAGCCAATATCGTGAGCGATGTCGAGCTGCGTCCTCTCGCGACATATAAGTTGGTTGTAGCATTGAATCAAGCGGGTAAAAAAGCGGAAGCTGAACAATACGAGAAAACTCTGAATCAGGATTTCCCGAGCTGGAAACCGAATGAAGCTTCCCTCCGCTTTATTCAGTCTCCCCCCGCTCAACGGTAGGTTATATGTTCTTTTCCTCTACCCAAAATCGTCCGAAACATTGGTATCATATACTGAGCATCAATAAAAGGCTCTTGTGGATACCAGCGGCGTTGATTGTGGTAGTCTTGGTCGTTTTTTTGGTTCTTCTTACGGTTTATACGCTGCGGGCTAGGGAATTTGACATGAACCGGGTAGCACAGAGTCTGCCGAGTAGCATGCTCTACGATTGTCAAAATCGTCTCGTTACCCCGCTGAGTCGCCGAGATAACTCACCTGTCACTTGGGACGAATTGCCTCCGCATCTCATCAATGCCTTCCTAGCTCGTGAAGATGAGCATTTTTTTGAACACGGTGGAGTCGTGTATTCTGCCTTACTTCGTTCTCTCATGCGTAATATCGCGGCTATGAGTTATAAAGAGGGTGCTTCGACTATTACGATGCAGTTGACGCGGCACGTTTTTGAACTTCGCGGAAAAACTCTCGATCGTAAAATGCTGGAGATCATGTTGGCTCAACGTGTCGAAAAAGCTTACAATAAACGTAACATACTCTGCCAATATCTCAGTCGTATCTACTTCGGTCAAAATTGTTACGGTTTGCGTGAAGCCGCTCGTTTTTTTTTCGGAAAGGATGTACATGAGCTCGATATTGCCGAATCTGCTATGCTGGCAGGTATTGTCCGTGCCCCTTCCCTCTTTAATCCCATCCGGAGTCAAAAAAAAGCTATTGTCGCTCGCCGAGAGACGTTGTTGCGTATGCTGGAACTCGGTATGATTTCTCAGGATATTTTTGAGACAGCCGATAAATCACCTATCCCACAAAATCAGCAAGGTCATATTTCTACATCTACAGCCAATCGTAATTATCCTGCTATGTGGGCTAATGATGAGCTCGATTCTTTGGATATAGAGGAAGAGGAGCGTTCGCACGGTTTAGCGGTTGTGAGTTACCTGAATCTACCTTTGCAGCAATACGCCGAACGTTCAC
This sequence comes from uncultured Akkermansia sp., assembly GCA_964545935.1. Classification (GTDB taxonomy): domain Bacteria; phylum Verrucomicrobiota; class Verrucomicrobiia; order Verrucomicrobiales; family Akkermansiaceae; genus Akkermansia. Next base: position 51,145 of record CAZJIH010000001.1, read on the forward strand.
TTGCTACTATCATTAAGGCTATCGAAAATCCGGATTCGCCGCTTCCGGCAAGTTGGGCAAAGGAATCGGGAGCTGCCCCACTCGACCTTCAAACTAAGTTATTTGCTACAACTAAGCGTCCATCCGGTTTACGCAGTCGAGCGGGTCGTCTGCGTGCGGAGGAATGCCGCGTGCAGGCTTGCCTACTCGTCGTAGATTCGCGTCTAAACCATCGTGGCAACATTCTGGCAATTACCTGCGGACGTAGTGCTTCGGATTCCGTGAATCGTTGGCTTACGGAAGTACAACCCGGGCGCACCATCGCGCCGCTTATCTTTTGCAGTGCGTGTCTGCCGGGGGAACATGAAAGCTATATCGTGGCACACAGTGCGCGGATGACCGGAAGCCGTTTAGGTTACGATGTGGTGTACAACTTCCTCTCGGATTTGAAACTAGGTAACCTCCCGGATAGGGAACATGAAAACGATTTGTACGATGGGCTTTTCCCTATGCGTAAAATTGACTTAGCTCGTACGCTTTTCGACCTCCAAAATATGGGTCAGGATTACGACCTGCGGCTCATTTCTGCTATCTGGAGTCAAGGTCACCACCTCATCTATGCCGGGGAAGGGAAAAAACCGGGTGAGTACATCCGTCGGGAGGGTGCTGTTGCCGTTTCGCATTTACCGCCTTTTCGTTATAGAGAAGGCACACCGACTGTGTTGCACGAGGAACTCCCGGCTGACGGTGGGCAATGGTCTATGGTGTTCAATGACCGTGGGGTTGCCGTCTTTGTGTGGTTGGGGTTGGAAAGAGGTTCATCCGCTCCCCCCCCCTCCCCCGCTTTCCGCCGTTTAATGGCTCAGGCATCCCTCATCCTTGCCCGGCGTCTGCATTCCCGTGCCCGTACTGAGTTGCGAGCTCGTTCAACTACACCTGAACCGTCCGAAAAATCTATCCCCCCTCCTCCGTAACATGCACGGGGGGACGATGTTGATACGAATATGACGAATGATTATACCGCACAATTAGAGAGCGCAAAGCAAGCCGCTTTGCTTGCCGGTGAGTTTTTGCGTACCGAGTTCTCCTCCGAAAAAATTGTCGATGCGCGTACGGCTCACGACGTAAAATTACGTATAGATAAAGAAAGTCAACAGCTTGTAGAGGAGACTCTGCATCACGACTACCCAGATTATTGTTTACTGGGCGAAGAAGGCGGTAGCGGCGGAGAGTTCGAGTGGATCGTCGACCCGCTGGACGGTACGGTAAATTACTACTACGGCATCCCCTTATTCTGTGTGAGTATAGCTCTACGGGTGCGCGGGGTACTGCGGCTCGGCTGTGTGTACGCACCTATGACCGGTGAATTTTACACGGCTCTGCACGGCGGACAAGCCTTGCTGAACGGCGCACCCATCCGGGTGTCTGCCAGAGCTCGTATGGATGAAGCTATCATTTTTGTGGGACACGATGCGCACGACGGCTCCGGGGAGGAGGGTATGCGCCGCTTTGCGCGTCTTTCTGCGCAGGTATGCAAAGTGCGTATCCTTGGTTCAGCTGCTCTCTCTCTTTGCTACGTCGCAGCCGGAAAAATGGACGCCTACATCGAACAAAGTATCCACTTATGGGACTTCGCAGCCGCTCAGGTTATTCTCGAAGCCGCCGGCGGAATTCTGGACTTCTCTCCGTGTCCGAATGATTCTCTCACGGGTGCTGTGCAGGCTTGGAACGGTGTACTACCACTGAACCGCGCTCTCTCCGCCTTGCCTGTATCTTCTCATGATTGATTTCCGGCTGAAAAGTCGTCGTTCCGCATCGCATGCATTCTTAATATAATGAATAGGAAAAGGTTACCGAAAAACAATCATGCTCCCGAGGGGAAAAATTATCTGTCACCTCGGGCATTGGCATGGCAGTGTCTGTGTCAGTGGCAAATCAACAAGGGTACTTTTGCAGATACCCTCATTCGCCGTTGCGAGGATAAACTGAGCCACGCCGATCGCAATATGCTGCAGGCTATCGTGTTGGGTACCCTGCGACATCTCCGTCGTTTAGAACACATTCTTAAAACCTTACGCGGCAATAAACATGTAGAGGACGATGCACGTTGGCTCCTGCTCAGCGGTCTCTGCCAACTCATCATCCTAGAATGGTCGGATTACGCTGTCGTGAATGAATCGGTAGGGCTTGCCCCGCGTCGTCTTAAACCCGTGGTTAACGCTGTATTACGTGAAGCTCTGCGTCGCCGTGACCAATGGACGAATGAGTTGGCTTCTCTTCCGCTCGGTATACGTTATTCGATGCCGGATTGGTTAGTAGACCGCTGGTTAGCGCGCTTCGGTGAACGGGAAACCTGTCAACTCTTAGAGCACTTTAATCAACCGGCTGTCACATTCTTACGTGTCAATCCGCTCAATCCGCCCACAAATATTCCATCGCACTGGTACCCTCTGCCGAACCTAGATGGTTGGTTCCGTTTGGGTGACGGTCCCCTTCCTCTGGCGGAGCTACGCGCCGGTCAAGTTTACGCTACCGATCCCGCCACCCGTCATAGTATCGCACTTTTAGCCCCGGCTCCCGGTGAAAAAATTCTGGACACCTGCGCCGCTCCCGGCGGAAAATCCGCTGCTATCCTTTCCGCTACAGGCGGTCAATGCCGATTGCTGAGCACCGATGCCGACCCGTCTCGTCTGTCTATGCTGCGCAGTAATCTAAAAAAAGCATGCCCGGCACAGTCGTTTTCTACGGAGCTCATAGACTGGTCTTTGCCCTGCCCCGCACATCTGCGCTCTTCTTTCGACGCGGTACTGGTGGATGTTCCTTGCAGCAATACCGGTGTGTTACAGCGCCGTGTTGATGTACGCTGGCGATTGTCCCCGGCTGAATTGCAGAACCTCGTCGCTCTGCAATTAAAAATTTTACGTCATGCTATGCAAGCAGTACGCCCCGGCGGACGCCTAGTTTACTCTACTTGCTCCATCGAACCCGAAGAGAATACCGACCTTATCCGCCGTATCCTCTCCGAATTCCCCGATTACCACATCATCCGCGAATCCCTCTCCCTCCCACACATCACTAACACCGACGGCGCCTACGCTGCCCTCATATCATCGTAACTACCCCCAACGCGCAACGGGGTACGCTGGTATGGAATCAACAAGGCGGAATCGGCAGCGCTTCGGCGTCTATCTGTTTTACTTTGCTCTACGTACTTCTCTCTCAATCCTCCTCGCCTTTTCCTGAAACTACGTCACCACTCAACGTTAGACAATCATTTTCCCCGGGATGAGTATGCGCCTTTACATCAACCTGTATGGTTGTTCCGTCGGGGAACCGATTTTCGAGGAGTGCTGTGCTGAGTGGGTCGAGCAAGTCGCGTTGTATGGCACGTTTGAGCGGACGCGCACCGTAGACCGGGTCGAAGCCGTGGGTCGCTATCAGCGCGGCGGCAGCATCCGAAAGCTTAAGTGTCAATCGACGCGGAGCTAAACGTTGACGCACGCGATCGAGCTGGATTTCAACAATCCGTTTAAGCTCTTCTTCCCCAAGGCGATCGAATATGATGATATCATCCACGCGATTCAGGAATTCCGGTCGGAAGTGCCCCCGCAGAGCATCCAAGGCTTTTTCGTTTCGCCGGGTTACATCCTGCTCATCCAGTATGAATCGGGAGCCGATGTTACTGGTAAGGATGAGTACCGTATTCGTGAAATCGACCGTGCGTCCCTGTCCGTCGGTGATGCGTCCGTCATCGAGTACCTGTAACAAGGCATTGAAAACATCCGGGTGCGCTTTCTCTATTTCATCGAACAACACAACCGAATACGGACGACGGCGAACGGCTTCGGTGAGTTGTCCCCCTTCATCGTACCCGACATATCCCGGAGGTGCTCCGATAAGGCGTGCGACACTGTGTTTCTCCATGTATTCGGACATGTCGAGACGGATGAGCGCAGCTTCGTCGTCAAAAAGGAATTCCGCGAGTGCCTTGGCAAGTTCTGTTTTACCGACTCCCGTGGGTCCGAGGAAAATAAAGGAACCGAGCGGGCGATGCTCATCCTGCAAGCCGGCACGGGAGCGACGCACCGCATCCGCTACCGCTTTCACCGCGTCCCTTTGCCCGATAATTCGCCGTGCCAGCCGCTCTTCCATGTGCACCAACTTCTCCCGCTCTCCTTCCGCCAATTTAGCAGCCGGTATCCCCGTCCACGACGCAACTACCTTTGCTATATCACTTTCGGTAACTTCCTCTTTGAGCAGTCCTCCCCCACTGCTCTGCAAATCGCTCAGCACCTGCCTTGCCTGTCGCAACGCCTGTTCCGCAGCAGGTAATTCTCCGTATTTGATAGCCGATGCACGAGTAAGGTCGCCCTTGCGTTCAGCTTGATCAGCCTGTGTACGTAGCGTATCTATTTGCTGCTGAGCTTCTCGGGCTTTTTTGACAACATCCTGTTCACTCTTCCATCGTGCTATCAAAGCGGATGACTTTTCTTTGTTATCCGCCAATTCCTTCGTGATTTTTTCCAATCGCTCGCGCGATGCCTGATCCTTCTCTTTTGCCAGTGCTTGGCGTTCCATCTCTAACTGCATACCGGCGCGATTCAATTCATCTATCTCCGATGGCATGCTGTCGAGTTCTATTTTAAGACGTGCTGCGGCTTCATCGACCAAATCCACTGCCTTATCCGGCAGGAAACGATCGGTGATGTAGCGGTGACTCAGCGTCGCCGCAGCTACGAGGGCACTGTCGGTGATATGAACCCCGTGGTGTACTTCGTAGCGTTCCTTGAGCCCGCGTAGAATGGCTATGGTGTCTTCCACCCCGGGTTCTGCTACGAGCACCGGCTGAAAGCGTCGCTCCAGCGCCGCGTCTTTCTCAATATATTTGCGGTATTCATCCAACGTGGTAGCTCCGATGGTGCGTAACTCCCCTCGCGCTAATGCCGGTTTTAACAAATTCGCGGCGTCCATACTTCCGTCCCCCCCTGCCCCGGCTCCGACCAAGGTATGTAATTCGTCTATAAAGAGGATGATCTGTCCCTCAGACGCGCTTACTTCTTTGATAAAAGCTTTCAGCCGTTCCTCAAATTCTCCGCGATATTTGGCACCTGCCAGCATAGAACCTATGGAAAGCGAAACTAAGCGCTTGTCTTTCATCCCTTCCGGTACGTCACCGTTCACTATACGCCTCGCTAAACCCTCCGCAATGGCGGTTTTCCCTACCCCGGGTTCACCGATGAGTACCGGGTTGTTCTTAGTACGCCGCGAAAGTATCTGGAGCACACGCCGTATCTCTGCGTCTCGTCCGATTACCGGGTCAATCTTCCCCTGCCGCGCCAACGCTGTAAGGTCGGTACCGTATTTCTCCAAGGTCCCGTATTTCCCTTCCGGGTCTTGGTCGGTTATCCGCTGATTTCCGCGTACTTCCTTCAACGCCTGCATATACCGTGCCTCAGAAAGCCCTACTTCCCCGAGTATCTGCGCCATCTGCGTATCCTCTTTGTATATCCCCAGCAAAAAATGCTCCGCGCTCAGGTAGTCGTCTTTCATCGCTCGCCGATGTACCTCCGCCGCATTGAGCACCCGGTCCAAAGCAGCCCCTATACCCGGACTACTCGCTACCCCACCCTGCTGCCTCGCCTGTTTCGCGAGATAGGCTGTAAGCTCACGCTCCAACCTCTGCCTGTCCGCCCCGGCCTTCTGCATCACCGCTCCGAGTACCCCCTCCTCTTGCTTCAATAACGCCAAAAGTACTTCAGCAGGCAGTATCTCCGCCCGCCCGGCAGCCTGCGACGCCCTCTGCGACGCCGCAAGCGCTTCCATCATTTTTGTGGTCAAATTGTTGTTCATCATACAGATTATGACGCATTCTTCCCCTAGTTTGTTCAAAAAAATTTATGTTTTTTGAAAAATTTTGCTGGACATGGTCTCCAAAATACGGTACACTACGCTCGTGAGGTGGGCAAACTGCGGTCGAGCGATTTTTATATCGCCGTGTGACTTGCGTCTCCCTCATTAAAACTAAAATAAACACATTTATGATAGCATCAGTAGTTAACTTGGACATTTCTACGGAACAGTGGTTGGAATATGCATTCATGGCGATTCCGCACTTTATCATTACCGCAATCGTCATTATCCTCGTCACGTTGCTCTTATCTTTTGTCATAGCAATTGGATGGGGGCTCTGTTGGAATAAGAAGTGGAGTCTCGGCAAAAATGCCCGATGGTTTACAGTCGGTGTCATTGCTTTGGTTGCCGCGGCTTGCCTAGCTGCCCGCGATAGTCTATGTGGTGGTGGCTTTGGTAGCTTCACAGGGGAGTCCAGCAAGGTGACAGCCGCTTTCGATGGGAAGCCAATTGACGTGGTGGAGTATCCCGAAGCGAAGTCTGCCAATGATGTTGCCAAAGAGTACACGTCGTTATTCCCCGATCAGCCTCAGAACCGTGGAATCGATGGGATTGACGGGGAAGACGAAGATGATACAAATAATGCCCCCATTCTGCTCGATGATTCTGACGATGACACGGGTGATGAAGATGAATTGAGCGATTCTAAAACGAAGTATGCTATCCAAGAAACGTCCCGTGCTCCCTATGAAACTTGCGACAGTCTTCTCACCTATGTCTCCTTATTTTGCATCTTACTCCTTCTTATCGTCATTCCGTGGGTAAGTTATCGAGATATCCGCCTAATTTATCCTGTACCGGCGGATGACAACAAATAACCTGCTCCTTCTTTACATTTTATTCATTTCAAACTAACTCATTATTTATGGCAAGACATCAACTTATTATAGGGCTCGGCGGTGTTGGTGGACGTTCCATCGCTGCATTCAGAAAGGCTGTGGTGACCCACGAAAAAGATTATAAAGTCATCTCGGAGGAGAAAGGTAGTCGCTTCGAATATCTCTACATTGACTCGAATGACGATATCTTGGGTAGTGATATATGGGACGTATACGGGAGATCAGTCAGACTGGAGCGTTCGGATTACGTAATGTTGAAAGAGAGGGGAGGGACGAGTTCGATCAAGGAAATTTCGCAACAAGAAAACATTGCTCCGTGGATTGGCAACTTGGCAGAACATTTTGCCACGAGAACGGGGAAGAGTAGTAATTTAGATGACGGGAGTTTGGATTCGGAGCTCATGGGACTCGATGGAGCGGGTCAGTTGCGCCGGTACGGTCGCGTCCTCTTTGCCCTGCACTCACAGACTATCCGCCACAATCTCCAAAATAAGATAAAAAATCTTACGCATGGCTCAGACTCTGAAATTGATGTACGTATCTTTTGTACTCTGGGAGGCGGAACCGGGAGTGGCAGTATCGTTGATATGGTTACTCTTATTCAAAGTCTTGCTGATGACAGTGGGCACAAGTATCGCACGTTTATTTATACGTTTGTGGCGGGTCATGCCCAAGATGCACAAGATACCGGTTCTTTCTACCAAAATGAATACGCTTCGTTGAGAGATTTGAACGCTCTTATGGTGGAGAAGTATCATCCGTATATTGCAGGTGTTGTCGGTCGCGATATCAGTGATAACTACTACTACAAGAAAGGGAATCACCCTATCCATGCAATTTATATTTCGTCGGAAGTGTCTCAGGGGAATCCTAATTTGAGAGATCAGGTCGAATTTATGGCGAAAGCATGCCTCGATACGATCATGTACAGCATGCTTTACAAAGAACCGGATTGTTTGAAGGCTATCTCCGGTGAAGACCTTGTGCAAGTGACACCGGGTGAATCGGAAAACCCAAGCAACACTCCGTCAAGCCAAGCTCCTATACGCAGTTACCGTTTTGCGGCTCTGGGTTCCAAGAGGTGGTGTGTTCCTACGGAGCAGATTAAGGAACTCCTGAAATTAAAATATGAGTTTCGCGTGCTCAATTCGTGGGGAGAGGGTTCGCCGTTACCCAAAGGGGCACAGAAACGTGATATAGGAAAGGTTAGCATCGATTTTAAACCAAGGGGTGGGAAGACTTGGGAAGCGATAGGTAAGTATTGCAATGAAGCAAAGAAACGCTTGGAGGATGAAAAAAAGGCAATTGAGGAGGAGAGTAAGAGAGAACCGGATACCCTAAAGCGGCTGAATGATCTCAGTGTCGAATGTGCTGATAAAGTTGCGAAGGAATTGCTGAACAGTACGGATGTTCGCCGTGATCTCCAGAACTGCGCACAAGAGGATGCAGCGGATATGCTAGCCATGTTAAGGGATGTGGTGGACAGACAGTTCAGATGGGTTGAAGGGGGTGTAGATACGTGGGGGATCGGCAACGTGCGGGAATACCTAAGTGAGTACATACGTAAAATCCCTTCATGGGAACGAGAGCTCACCGGAACGATGACCGTGCAGGACATCGAGGATACCCAAAAGACGCTTCATGACACGATGGAGCTGCGCGAAAAGGAATGGGAAAAGATAGGTGTTATGACAGTGCATCTTACCAGTAAATCTGATCGCATGATTGACTATCAATTTAAGGACTGCATCCACCGCGTAGACCTTGCCCTCCTTCCCTTCAAACGTCGTTCTCTGTCTATTCTTATCGAAGAAGCTCAGAATCAGGTAAGTTCCCTAATCTCGCATGTAGATGCCGCAGCTCAAGAAATCAAAGCAAGCAGAACTCAGATCGAGAATGCTATCGGGGCTTTGGAGAATGATATTCTGACCGATAATAAGTCGGATATGAGTGATCAGTTCGAATTCGATAAGGATAACTTAGTGCAAGTTCAGCGTGAAATCGAAAAACTTGAGGATGAACATGCGACACAGATGGCTCGTAGGTACAGTCCGGCATGGGATAAAGTTGTCGGTTCCTTTGGTAATTACAAGAGAAATATCGTCACCAAGCTCTTGGATTCCCTTGAAGGTGATTTTTATGAATCATCGGAGAGACTCCACAATCGTGCAATAGATCGGAATGGCACTCTGCAGGGTGTCCTTTTGTCGTCCATTATTGAACGGCTCATTCAGATAGCGGGTGAAACTCCCGGTCCGAACAATCAAAATTGGGAGCGGAATCTTGGTAATCGGATAGAAAGTTTCGTCGGTGAATTACGTTGTAGCACATTTATCGAAGGAAAGGGTGGACTTACAAGTCCTCAGAGTCCCCCGTGTAAAGCGGTTGTATTCGGTTTCCCGAAAGGTGCTAATGCGCCCAACGGCTTTATAAAGTGGCTTGAGAGGAAATTCAATGACGCTCTTCCCGATAAGTATCGTCCGTTACCCGGTCGTATGGATTACTTCGAGCATAATTCGGATGGTGAAATACGTGTCCTCTACATGCCTTATTGGTTCCCGGCAAGATTTGCACCGGTCGTCAGCAAAATTTTTGTTAGTTACAAAGAGACGGGTAAGAAAAAGGAAGAAAGTGTAAAGATTTATTTTGCTAATATCGATGATGATGATATCAGTCTGCATTCCAAAACTCGTCCGACCCTCACTAAGGAAGGGGATCCGGACAAGATGAATATACGAAAAGTTGATTTCGCGACTAAGCTCTACCTCAAACGGGGGGACCAAAAGAAACCTGTCGCTAAAGTCGATGACCTCGGTATTAAAATTATCAGGAATATTGATGAGTATGGTATAGCCGAGTATAGTCACAAGACATATTCCTTGGAGGAGAAAGCGTATCCAAGTACGACTTTCAAAATAGAGCTGAATAGTGCTATCGATATGGCTTTGAAACAAATGGACGAAGCTGAGAAGATGGCGATCTTCAATCAATACACAGAGGAACTGCAAAGACTGGAACAGGAAGGATTGGATGCGTATAAAGATGCGCAGGCGATTGAAGCACGTGAAGCCCGTAATGCTGTTAAGAAATGGCTCGGTTTAAGTGACTAAACAATTGTCGTCTCTATTTAGGGGCGGCTGCAGGATAAAAAACAATGAGTTTACACATGGATGCAAAAATGAAGACCCGCATTCTGTGGGGGGTTATCATCTTGGCTTTGATATCGTACGTAGGGTACCGCATCCACATGCACATACGGATAGAACGAGAAAATGCGGCGCAGGTGCAATTCGACAGGACAAAGGTGAAACCGGCGATGAAGAAGATGGACGGTGTCAGCTTGAAGAAACGAGGAAACGATTATAGTTTTAACACGGAAGGCATCATGCAGACGCTGAGTTCCTATCAAGATCAAGTGAGGGAACTTGAAAAGGAATGTAATGAGATATGTGACTACCTAGAGGAGAAGGCAAGCAATAGTCAACCGGAAAATGTGCGCCGGGAATGGTTTGCAAAAAAAGAACGTTTAGAGAATCTGAAAAGAGAGGTAGAACGTATAAAGAAGGATGCACAAGCTGCATACGACCGACAGGTAGAAGTGTGGGAGGCATCCGGTGCAAAAATTGGTACGGATGTACAGGCAAAGCGTGATCAGATAAAAAAATTAATAAAGTGTGCAGTGGCACTTTACAAGTACGCCGGAGCGATGATTCGGGAAGTAGTGCCTGAAGAGAATGCATACTACGGTTATCTGCGTGATCAAAAAAAATTGAAGAAGGAGATACAGCGTCTGCAGAAGCTTCAGGCGCAAATAGAGAAAGAATACGGGAACATGAAAGGGGCAATGGCAGGAATTCTTCGTTCGGATGGGAAAGTAAACCCGGATGCGCAAAGTATAATGGATATTGTCACTTTGCTGAATGGTATTTGTGCGTCAGAAAAAAATGTTATCGCCCGATGGGACAAAGTCGTCCGCATAGACCCTCCGACTCTGCCTCCCCCTGCTCCTTTCGATCCGGATATACGCATTGCGACCACAGGCGATCTGGCAGAGGAGCTGGCAAGACCTTTGGTAGATGAATGGTTGAAGGCTCGGAATGTCAAACCTCCGGAGGGCGATAGTTTTGTGTGGAATACACCGGATGAAGTGACCAAGGAGATTGAAGTAAGTGTTCCCCAGAGTCTCCAAGGCAAAGAACCGGGTAAGTTGCGCATACGTATCATCACAGAGCAAAATTCTGCGGCTATCTTTTCATGGCTGAGTCCCGGTCGGGAGAAAGCTGACCTTGTACTCACCGGTCGCAGTATGAGTGATGAGCAGAGGAGGGCTTTTGAGACTTCGGGTTCAGACGGTGAGGAAGTGCACAGATCACGGGTATGTTCAGATGCGTTACTGTTTTTCCCGGGCAATGGAATCAGTCTCGATTGTTTGAATGCGGAAAAAATGAAGGAAGTGTACAAGGTGTACAGTCGCGATGATGCCGGTCGGATGGAGGCAGCATCCATTTTTGGCTTTACACCGAACGGGAGTGATGCTGTGGCAGATGATACGAGGGATAAAAGCATTGACTCCCTCCGTGAAGAATACAAGAACTACATCATACTGGGCACGTGGCATAGGGACAGTTTGCGAAGTGGTGACGCAGTGAGTCCCTTTCACGGGCACGAGCTGAGCTATTCGTCCGGTATAAGTATGGATTCAAGTAAGGTGGCTTCTGCTTACAGGCACTTCCGGAAAGAATATCAGAACAAAGGCTGTCATCCCTCAGAGCCTACTATTAATTCTCAACGGTATGCGTATGCTTACGACATTAACTTTTATCGCTCCACAACGCCGAAACCGGAGGCAGCAGCAGGTAAAGATTTGCTCGAGTGGGCGGGCAACGCAGGAAGTGGAGATGTTGCGAAGCTTGTGAGAAAACGGGGCTTTGTTCCGGTGATGCCGCAGGAGCCTAACGCCGATGACCAGTTAACAAATGAAGACCTACCGATTGATAAATTGATACAGAAGCTGCCTAAGAGCTTTGGCTACACGCGTGATGAGACCGTATGGATAAGGGGTACACGTATTGAGATACCCCTGCTTTATGATGTAGGAGATAGTAAGGTATCGGTAGATTCAATATATAAGAGCGGTGTGACAAAGGCTCTGGAATACATGAAAAAACTGACGCAGGGAAGGCGTGCCTGTTTGGTGTTGGTAGGACATGCCGATCCTCAGTACGGCAAGAAACTCGATGTCGGCGATAGGTCATGGAATTTCAATGACAAGCTATCTCGTGAGCGTGCGGATTCCATCTACACCGACATTTTCGGCAAGGAATGTCCGGATACATCGACCTTGATGCACGTTACGTTGGGATGTTCTTGGGCGCTTCCTGTATTAGATATCGATTTGAGTAAGGGAATTGCAGAGCAAGAAGGTGCGTTGAGACGCTGCCGTCGTGTGGAGGTGTTTCTCGTTTTTCCACGTGACACTGAGGAGAAAGGGGAAAAGAAGGAATAAGTATGACTTTGCTCGATGGATACCCAAGTTCTTCTTCTGTGTGTTCCGTTGGTAGTGGCGGCAGTAGCCTTGGGTGCCGGTATGATTGCACGGGAGGATATCACCCGCGAGGGGTTAACCGATGCTTCGGATGATGCCGCTAGGGACTGGGAAGGCTTATTCAAGAGGCGAGAGGGGAATAGACTGAAGGATTACACAGGGAAAGTAGATGATTACGTCCGCCAACTCAGGGATGAGGCTAAGAAGAGGGGGCTACGCACGGACGGGTATGTGATGGATCGTGTCGAGACGATCTGCAAAGCGCTGGATCCGACAAATCGCATACGCAAAGCACCTTCGTTGAGTGATTTACGCGAACTATCTCAACAACGCGAACAAAGCATCTTTAGTGCGAACCTCTTTCGTTCACTCATTCCGAGTATCTTGGTACTGGGTATAGGGTGTACCTTGTTCGGCGTGCACGACGTGTTATCACATTCGAATGCCGGCGATCAGTTAATGCGATTGCTTGGGGAGGCACTGCTTCCCGGTGCTCTGGCTGTGATGGGTACGATTATTTTATTTTTTTTACGTGGGGTATACAACAAGGAGTACGCGGCACTCATACGTGCACTCGATAGGTTGACCTTGCACCTTCTATTGCCCTATTTTCAAGAACCGGACCCCACACTTCATTCCCTGAACGAATACGTGCGGCAGCTGAACGCAAGTGTGGGAGGCAACACGGGGCAGCAGAACGTGAATTTAAAGGAAGGGATACAAACACTTAATGGTGCGCTAGTGCAATGGAACGAGAGAGCTAATGACTGCATGGAGACTCTGACTCATGCTGTGGAACGGATAAACTTCATCGGGCATGCCGCGCGGGACATCCAAGAAAAAAATGGAAAGCATTTCGAGAAGATCGGTGAAATGTCGAAGGATATGCAGCTGCGTAGTAGTAACCGTAGTCAAAATGCACAAACTCTTTTAGCACAAACATACCATGCACTCCATTCATTCTGTAAAGTATTGCAGACTGTCTCCGAAAAAGTAAACGGACGCGATCAGAGCAAACAACGGCTTGTTGAACAGAAAAAGAGATTGGACGAAAAATTGCCGGAGATGGAAGAGGGGCAAGCTGTCTTGCGGTCAGATGCGCAAAATTGTATTCAGCTGATTCAATGGGCGCAGATGCTATCATCTCTCGCCGGGAAATGGGAAAAAGAAACGAGTGCCGGCATCCTCTTGTTGCTCTCACATCTCACTGAACATCAGAATACTATGACATCGCGGATGGTCTCACTGCCTGAGTCCTCAGAGTCTTATGTGGAGCAAATGCGCCAAGCGGCACAGGAAAACGCAGTTAAAATGTTCCAATGGCTGAATCGTATCAATGAGCGAACTCGCGCCTATGAAAAGGTAATAAGGGAACAAAACGAGAGGTGTCGAGACATCATCTCCGGTCCGCTATATCCATCCGGTCGTTGGGGAATTTATATGAGAGTAGCGGATACTTTTTGTCGCGTAAAATGGTGGTTCTATGCTATTGTCTTTGTTTTTATACTGATATACGCATGATAGATATAGGGTACATTCTCGGTATGGTTGGAGCCGGTGGTACGGTTTCACTTTTTTTGGTCGGGATAGGTATTTTCTTTATCTACGGGCTTCTTGCGGCTGTGTTCAGCATCGTCGGGGTATGCAGAGAGCGAAGTGAGCTCGGGAGTGTACGCGACGGCAAAGAGATTGTAACCCCGGAGGATGTAAAGGATGTATTCCGCATCCCATGGTTGGATTTCGAGATGCGTCCTAAGCACTTAGAATTACGGAAGGCAGCTATAGATGAATGCATGAGGAAATGGCGTGAATCAGCGGATACGGATAAAGATAAACTTCCCATTCTCCCGACCTTGAGTGATTTGCACGAACTTACCCTGTATCGTGAGTCCCACCGCAGTAGTTCCTCTGCCCTTACAACGAGTATTTCGGTGTTGCTCATCGCAGGTATCTGCGGTACAATGCTTAACGTTCATAGTGCCTTGGGAGAGGGTGTGGATATGTTGGCTGACCTCGAACAGGCACTTGAACCGGCACGCTATGCTGTGCGCTTCACAATTATTTTACTCATTCTAAAGGGTATATATACGGCATTGGTAACGCATTATATCGCTAAGTTGGATTCTTATACGATAAAAAAGATCATGCCGGACCAACATAAAGAAATTTATAAGAGGGTTGTGACCTGTTACCAAGAAACTGCCGAAGGGATGAAAACATTCCGCGATTCTGATATCAGGCGTTTTTGTAGCGATGCGTCCGGAGAACTGGCGGAAACAAAAAAGCATGTTGACACGAGTTGTGGCAAACATAAGGAAGACATAGTAGCGTGGAAGGAGTTTTCTTTTCCTGTGTACGAGTCATCCCGACAGGTACATGTTGAAACAGCTTCCCCTTTGCCGGAAGCTGCAACACCGGAACAGGTACGAGCATGGGATGAGTTGAATCAATCCGTCACCGGCATCGTACAACGCATTGCTCATTCATCCTCATGAAACAAACAGAATAACCCTATTCTCGTCCGTGGAACGATACGAAATCATCTGCTTGCTTTTCAAATTGGTGCTGCTCATTGCAGCTTGGTTCATGGTACGTGATATTTTGCGTATTGTTAGACAATTACGAGCTTTTCGTGACATTACCATCGGGATAGGAATTGCCAGCGGGGATACGCGTTCGCCCGAAGAAATCGCGGGTGATGTGAAACCAAAGCTCGATAATATCGGAAAAAACAGGGAAGACCATTACGTTATTCGTCGATTACGGTTTGCCATTGAAATGGTGCTGGGCGATGATAGTGGTCAAATGCAATTGCCGTCAGTCGATGAATGGTATATCCGTGAGATGGAAGAAGAGAACACACGCGTATCTGTAAGTATTGCCCGTACTTTAGTGGCATCTTTGTTGATCATGGGGATTGTCGGTACCCTTATATGTCTCCACGGCGATAGCCTTGAGAAAATTGCTGCCGGAAAAATCGATGCACTGCATGTAGCTCTGCAGCCGAGTCTATGGGCTATCGGAGGTACTATCGTTTTACTTGCCTTGCGTGGTTTCTACAGGTCTGTGTTCGAACGCCTAGAAAGTCTCATTAGTCGCTATACCCTCGAGGTAATCCTTCCTTGCTTTCAATTATCCACGAGTACGGAGCAGATGGAGGAAGATATGACTCAATCCGTGGATATCCTCAATGGATGTATCAGGCGCATTGCAAATAATTTTCGTCAGAATGTCTACCCTTTTGTTTACGAAGTATGCAGGTACAGACAGAGCATGGGGAGCATTCTCAACTCACTCGGAACAAATTGTGAATCCATACCGGAAACGGCAGGTGGCATGGATGAAAATATGGAAAAAGGGAAGCGGAACATGCAGCAGATACACGACATCTACCAACAAGTACTACCCATTCTCCGTGAAATGGATACTCTGCTGGTTGCCATCCCGAACAAACTTCAAAATTTGCTATCCCTGATGCAGAAGCACTTAGGTAAGTTTACTGCACTTTCGTCTGAGCTATCTTCTGTTCCGCAAAATACAGTCGGTCAACTTGCCCCGGAGCTGAAGAAGGTGTTCGATAATCTTAGGGAGCGGTACCGGCGCGCACAAACGCGAATTTATACCCTCCGTACCCATGATCAACAAAGTTTATTGGATAGTATTCAAAATGAGGTTAAAGCGCTGGAAAATACGGAAGCCTCACTGAATAATTCGATGTCTCCCATGAATGATGCGATTCAGGACATTCGTAATTTGATTGCCTGTTTACAGAACATGAAAAATGCCTATACGGAGACTACACTTGCGCAGGCTAAATGCATGGAAGAGTGTAAAAAAAAGCTGGATAGTCTCCGGACGGAGCTTTCTGAAAGAGGGAAGCGGGTTAATTACATTTGCGCCGCCCTGCGTCGTCGATACCTAGCCTACCGCAAGCGTCCGTGGTTGTTCTTAAATCGGTGGGATTTGCTGGCATCGTCTCTTCTTCTCGGACTGCTTGTCCTGAAACTATATCTTTGAATTATGGACCCTGATTTCATTGTTTTTGCCGTAATAATTATTTTTGCCATAGGTCTCGCTGGCATGCTTTGCGCACTGATGCGCGTTTGCTTTTATTCCCGTAATCTAGAGCAGTACAAAAAAAACTACAAAAAACAGATTAGACAGGAAGGGGGGAAAGTAATTTTGAAGACTCAAAAGGAGGATAGGGATCCCCTCGATGAACGGTGCCGCATTCTTGAGGAAGTTCTTGCTGATGCCAATGGTGCATGCCGTATCCCGGAACTTCATGACCTCAATGAATACACTATACAAGTAGAATTCGCCGGTATCCCTCCCTCGCTCCTGCGTATTATTATCTCCTTCCTCCTAATCGTCGGCATATTTGGCACTCTTTCGGGAGTTGAGGGTCTCTTAAACAACGGTAATATTGATATCAAGGAACTACCACCGGCTTTGCGTCCGAGTATGTTTGCCGTAGGCGGTACCGTACTCCTCCTCTGGGCTCGCGGTATCTACGATTATTTTTTCCGGAAATACCTACAAGAACTCAATTCTTTCACAATGGAAAAACTTTTACCCGCCTTACCCTTGAATTTTTCAGGAAACTCCGGTAGCGTGGGACTGGAACAGTTACAATCGCAGAATCGGGGGTTCCAAAATGATATGAGTGACTTCAAAAAGAGTGTGAACGCTTTAGAGGGTTTGTGCAAAAACTTGACTCAAGAAAAGGAGCTCCTGAGTAATAAAGTAAACTTACTGGACAAAGCAGCCGAGGGGGTCACCGGCATGACTGTGCGCATCAAAGAAAATGAGAAGTTGCATGGTGTAATATCTAATCAACACCAGGTGCTTCTCGCAGATGTACCTGAATCGGTCGAGGATATCAAACTAAAACTTAGCATGCTTAAGCAACTCAATCAGGTCATGGATAGCATCACCGGTGTCTTCCTTTCTCTCGCTGAAAGCGTTGAAGGTACCGGCAGACAGATGAAGGATCTTTTAGAAGTTGCCGAAGAAATTCCTACTTTTACCGGTGAAATGCGCGAGTATTCTGACTCCATACGCCAAATGTGCGAAATGCGTGCAAAATTTTCATCCGCTTCAGAATCTCTCGAAAGTCAAATAAAGGAACTAGCCCATCTCGAACAGTCTATCTCCGAAAAAATTGAGACACCTGCCCGCACCTTTTTGGACGAATTACAAACCCTCCTTCAATCTCGTCAAATACAACAAAATGATTTCGATGCCTATCTGAAAGGATATGACGCTGAAGTTAAAAAAATCTTTGCTTCCATCCAAAAATCTATTGATGATTTTGAAATAAAGTCTTGCAATGATTTGGCAAAAGAATTAGATAAACGTACAGATGAACTAGGTATATGAGCAAATACTTCTCACAACAAGAGGAAAACTTCTGGCCCTGTGTCAGTGATATGTTTCTGGCACTCTTTATTATTGCTTTGGCTCTGTTCTCCCAAGTAAAAAATAGTAATGAAAAAGGTGACATTCGTCAGGAAAAACTCATGGCAGATGAAACCTGCCGCCTTATTGAAGCCCTCGCCGAAGCTTTCCCGGATGATGATTGCATCAGCTCATTGACGCAAAAATTGGAACAAATCCGCGAGCAGCACAGTAATAGTACATCCTGCAACCTAGGGAAGGACTGCGAAATGAATAAGGCACTGACTCAACTCCCTCAATCTCAAAGTGTACAATTTCTTCTCGAACGACGGTTTGATGCTGACGATGTACCGGGAAAGGATGACTTGCACCACAGCAACGCTGTAAACTATTTTTATGAGTTTGTTATTCCGGAAGGGGCGTCAATGAATTTAAGTGATGACGAGCGACTGAGTCAAGCTCACCAAAAAATTCTACGCAGTATTGTTAGAAATAATGAAGACAGAATAAAAACACTGTCAGATTCAAAGGACAAGGATAAGAGTGAGCTTCTGCGCAGGCTTGCGGACGCGCAGGCAGCTTCCATGAAGAAAGATAGGCACATAGAACAGATCGAGGGAGATAAAAAGAACCTTCAGACAGAGATCTATGAGAAGGATCGACGGATAGCGGCGATAAACCAAGCAGACAGAGCGAAAGATAAACAGCTTGTTGAATTGAAGGAGAGACTAAGCGCAGATATGCGACCACGCATCATGGATAACCTGAGAGAAATAATTGACGTTACAGGATGTGGCAATCTTGTAGAAATTGACCGGGAAGCCGGTGTGTTGAGTATACCTTTCGGTACCCTTACGTTCAAAAATAGAAACGAAACACCGGACCCACATAAGCCCTTTGCTAATCAGACTAGTGAAGAGAATCTTAAAAAAATAGCGGATGCCCTTTACCGATTCATGGAGGAGGACAGTAAGGAGCACTTAGTTGATACCATAACCATTGAAGGACACGCAGACCCGCATGTTCGTGGACCGTTATTTGAGTATGCCAATGATGAGGCAAGTGCTTGGCGAGCACTGGGAACTTGGCTCGTTCTTAACAAGTTATGTGGCAATAAACTCGAAAATTACAGGAACGCAAAAGGACATGCAATTTTCGGTATTGCCGGCTATGGCAGCCGAAATTGCCCGGCGAGAGGGATGAATGAAACGGAAAATGACTATAAAAATCGCTGCCGCCGCATTGATATTCGCTTTATCCCTGCCCCGAAAAGCAATCCGTAACTTGCTTCTCACCTTACTCTAAGATGGAATGGAAGACCTGCTGAATTCTCTAAAAATATTTTTTTGTGCTCTAAACGATCACGGGCTTATCGTGAAATGGGTTTTGCACAGTACACTTGTCGCTGTTGCTTCTTTTTTTATCTTGTGGGGATGGGTATGGTTATGGAATAAAAAATGGTGCTCTGACAACAAAGGTTGGATGGCTACCCTTGTTGTGCTATTTTTCGGGATGTGGTTTTGTGTCGGAATAACGCGTGACGCGGCGAAGAGTTTGCGCGAGAGTTCTGAACTGATGCGGAAAGATTTCGATGGTGTGTCTATCTATTGGATGCGTCTGAATGGCATTTTTGAACAAGTGGAACAAAATCATAATCGGGAACAAATCGATGAAAAATTACTCTTTAATGCTATCTGTAAACATATTTTTAACTACCAATACGAAAATCCCCTCGCGCTGTTCTTCCCGATCAAACATACTGATTTCAATTTACCGGTCAAAGCTGATCTGCGTCTGAACGATATGTACAGAAACAGAGGAATGAAAATAGCCGAAGAGATACTCCGCGAAAAAAGACCCGACATTCAAAAATATGCGGCAGCAGCCATCGCTGAACGCCAACGGGAAGACAACAAAAAAATATTCACCGAATACAGCGACGCCCTTCCCCTTGACCGTCTCCTCTGCATCTTTATTCCCCTGTGTCTCCTTCTCATTCCTATTTCCGTAAAGGATATCAGGGTCATTTCCGCCTGCGAGAAATCTTTGGATTGTTAATTGACTATTGAAGCATAATGGCGTTTCCGTTGCGCCTAACTCATGCACTTCGTACTTTGCTCTTTGACCAGATGCGCAAAATTAGTGCTGGACATCATAATAAAAATGAGATATAATCCCGTCGTAGGTTGATGTGCCCTCGGGTCGATTAATCTCGCACAAATCGACATCTGCCTGCAAAAAGAATAAACACGTCTATGATAGCAACAAAAGTCATTCTCGACCTACCTACGGAAAATTGGCTAGAATACGCATTTGCAGCCATTCCGCGTTACGCAGTTACGTCATCCATTATCATTCTTGCCACATTATGCCTCTTTTTTGTGGTGGCATTTGTGTGGGGGCGTTGCTGGAATAAAATGTGGAGTATATGGAAGTACAAACGCAGTTTTGCGATTGGTCTCCTCGCTGTGATTACGGCTGCATGTCTCGCTGCCCGCGATGCCTTATGCAGCGGTGATTTCAACAGTTTCTCCGGAGGAGCTGACAAAATCATGACTGCTTTCAATGGCAGGACACTTCGGCACGATTCCGGCGCTGCTTACTCCCTCGCAAGATCATACTCTGAAATATTCCCTGATCAATGTGATTTTTCCGGAGATGCCACATCAGATGACGCCGCTTCCTCAATCAATGAATCGTCCGGTGCAGCATGCCATGAATCGACATATGCTGATCAGGACGGAGAGTCCGGATATGCAATCTCCGGTACATCGCTTGCTCCCTATGGAGTCTGCTACAAGCTTCTTACTCTTATCCCTCTACTTTGTATCATACTTCTTCTTCTTGGTGTTCCTTGGGCAAGTGATCACTCTATCCGTCTATTTGCACCCACACCAAGATTCCCTAAAAAATAAATTTTCATTTAACACTTATGGCAAGGCATCAACTAATTATAGGACTTGGCGGTGTGGGTGGACGCTCCATCGCAGCATTCAAACGAACGGTTGCAATTCACAAGCAGGATTACAATACTATTACAGAGGAATTAGGTGGTCGATTTGAGTATCTTTATATCGATTCAGACAATGATATCTTGAACAGCGATATTTGGAACACATACGGAGAGTCTGTGAGATTGGCTCCATCCGATTTTGTGATGTTGAAAGAAGGTATTCGTATGGATTCGATCAGGAAAATCTCACTACAGGAGAACATCACACCGTGGATTGGTAACTTGGCAGAACATTTTGCCACGAGAACGGGGAAAAGTAACAATTTAGATAACGAGAATTTGGATTCGGAGCTCATCGGGCTCGATGGAGCAGGTCAATTACGCCGGTACGGTCGCGTCCTCTTTGCTTTGCACTCACAAACTATTCGCCACAGTCTCCGAGATAAGATCAAAAATCTTACGTATGATTCAGACTCTGAAATTGATGTGCGTATCTTTTGCACCCTAGGAGGCGGAACTGGGAGTGGCAGTATCATCGATATGGTTACTCTTATTCAAAGTCTCGCTGATGACATCGGGCACGGGTATCGCACGTTTATTTATACATTTGTGGCAGGTATGGCTCAAGATGCGCAAGATACCGGTTCCTTCTACCAAAATGAGTACGCTGCGTTAAGAGATTTAAATGCTCTCATGGTAGGGAAGTATCATCCGTATATTGCAGGTGTTGTCGGTCGAGATATCGGTGATAACTATTACTACGGGAAAGGGAATCATCCTATCCATGCAATTTATATATCATCAGAAGAATCTCAGGGGAATCCTAATTTGAGAGATCAGGTCGAATTTATGGCGAATGCTTGCTTCGATACTATCGTGTACAGCTTGCTTTACAAAGAACCGAATTGCATGAAAGCATTCTCCGGAGAAGATATTGTACAGATTAATCCGGGTGAGCCAGCCTCCTTGCCTCTCCGTAGCTACCGTTTTGCAGCACTCGGTTCAAGAAGATGGTGTCTTCCTATAGACCTCATTCAAGAACTCCTAAAAATGAAGTATGAATTACGTGTACTTAATTCGTGGACTAGGGGTGCCCCATTACCTCGGGGAGTACAAAAACGTAATATCAGTCAAAATTCTTTAGATTTCTCGCCAAATACCACTAAAACGTGGGAAGCTATCGAAAGGTATTGCAATAGAACAAAAGAACGTCTCGTCCATGCAAAAAAAATGATTGAAGGAGACGGAAAAACGAATCCGAATTCGCTACGTACCTTGAACGAAGTTAGTACCGAAATAACAAAAAATATCTCAGAGAAATTATTGAATAGTACGGATATGCGTCTCGAACTTCAGCGTTACGCGCAGGAAGACGCTGAAAAGCTGCTCAGCTTGTTGACAGAAAAAATGGGAAGTCTAGTTAGATGGGGTGAAGGTAGTGCGAACACGTGGGGAATTGACGATGTCCGAAGCTTTTTGGGTAATTACTTGCGCGGTATCTCGTCGTGGATGGACGAGCTCACGGAAGCGATGACCAAGCAGGACATTGAGGATGCACAAAAAAGACTCAGTGAAACAATGGAGCTGCGCGAAAAGGAATGGAAAAAGTTTGGCATTCTACATCGCCCGAGGAAAAAGAACCGCATGCTTAACTATCAACTCGATGATTGTATTTATCGCATAGACCTCACACTCCTTCCGTTCCGGCGCCTTGCACTGTCCCTTCTTATTGAAGAAGCCCAAAACAAAGTGAGTTCCTTGCTCTCGCACGTCGATGCTGCGTCTCGAGAAATTAAGATATGCTGCTCTCGGCTTGAGGGTGCTATACAAGCATTAGAACATCGTATTATGACCGCCAATGATTCGGACAGAAGTGATCAGTTTGAACTTGACAAAGAGAATCTAGTTAAAGTACAACAAGAAATTGAATCACTTGATGATGAACATGCTATGCAAATGGCTCGTGTGTATTGTCCGGCATGGGATAAAGTTATGTGTTCGCTTGACAAATGCGAGGAGGGTGCCATAACTGAACTTATAAACTCACTCGAAGATGCTTTTTATCGTTCATCTAAGAGACTCCTTGATCATGTTATAGCTCGAAATAATTCGCTAAAGGGGATTCCTCTATCTTCTTTTTACGAGCACCTTATTCAAATTGCGGGTAAAGTCCCCGGTCCGGATAATCAGAATTGGGAGAAAAAGCTTGGCAAAAAAATTGATAGTTTTGTCGGTGAGCTTCGTTGTAGCACATTTGTGCAAGGAAACGGTCTTACGGTGCCTCTCAATGCTCCGTGCAGGGCTGTTGTATTTGGGCTTCCGAAACAAACCGACGTTCCGGCAGGTTTTGTAGAGTGGCTTAAAACGCGATTGGTTAGGGCTATCCCCGGTAACTTCCGTCCCTTGCCGGGGCGTATCGATTTCTACGAGCATTCAAATAGCGAAATTCGCGTCCTGTATACGTCTTACTGGTTCCCGGCGAGATTTGCTCCTGTTGTCAGTGGTATTTTTGAACGCTATAAGGACGTGTCTAGACACCCTGATGGAAATGTAAAAATATATTTTGCTAACATCGATGATGATGATATCGGGTTACAGTCAGAAACTCGTCCGCCTCTTACTGAAGATGGATATCCGGATAAAGTAAATGCTCGGAATGTTGACCTTGCGTCTAAACTCTATTTCAAACAAGGCGATCTCAGAGCACCTCTCGTTAAGGTAAATGATTCCGGTATCATTATTATTAAGCGTATCAATACTCACGGTATAGCTGAGTACAGCAAAGATTACTCCCTAGATGAACGCTTGTACCCGAGTGATACTTTCACAACAGAACTGAATAGTGCTATCAACATAGCGATAAGGCAAATGGATGAGGAGGAGAGACAAGCTATTTTCGACGCGTATACGAAGGAATTAGAAGATTTGATCGAGGCGGGTGTAGACCCGGATAGAGATGATGCAGTCATTGAAGCTCGGGAAGCGCGTAAATCCGTCCGCAAACGTCTTGGTCTGAATGACTAAACACTAATTCAGTTACAGAGAAAGTGATGACCCGCAGTCCCGCCGTGTAAGGAAGCCTCCGGCGCATGTGGTTCCTTGTGTGTTTGCGTCGTAACTAATTCCGATATCATGCGTTCGCTCTCCTCCTTCTGTCATAAAAATGCTTCTATTATTTGAGGCAATACTGAAAATTTTGAAGCAGGGAAAAATTTGTGTTGCAAGTAGGGGGATTGAGTGGTAAAATAGCGGCACCATGAAAATCACCGGTACTACACATAAGAAAGCGGCTGAGTGGGTGGAAGAAGTTCGCCGACTCTGCAAACCTGATACGGTTTATTGGTGCGATGGCTCTGAAGAAGAGAATACTAAGCTATGCGACATGCTGGTAGAGAAAGGCACCTACATACGGCTCAATCCGGAGAAACGCCCCGGGTGTTTCCTGGCACGTTCGACACCGTCGGATGTGGCACGTGTGGAAGAGCGTACCTTTATCTGTTCGGAAAAACAGGAAGATGCCGGACCGACCAACAATTGGAAAGCACCGGCAGAAATGAAAGCTATCCTTAATAAATTTTTAGACGGCAGTATGAAGGGACGTACCATGTACGTTATCCCTTTCTGCATGGGACAGCTCGATTCTCCGCTCGCTAAAATCGGAATCGAAATAACTGATTCAGCGTACGTGGTTACCAATATGCGCATCATGACTATCATGGGGGCTGAGGTACTCAAGCGCCTCGAAGATGAAGCTCAAGGCGGAGGTAATCCGAAACGTGACGGATACGGGGACTTTGTACCCTGTCTGCACACGGTAGGTGCTCCTTTGGAACCCGGTCAACAGGATGTTACTTGGCCGTGCAACAACGAAGAAAAATACATCTGCCACTTCCCGGAAACCGGCGAAATTATTTCGTACGGCTCGGGATACGGCGGCAATGCCCTGCTCGGTAAAAAGTGTCTGGCTCTGCGTATCGCTACGAACATTGCGCGTCGCAATGGCTGGATGGCCGAGCACATGCTCATTTTGGGAATCACCGACCCGCAGGGGCGTAAGTCTTACGTGACAGGTGCCTTCCCCTCCGCCTGCGGTAAAACCAATCTTGCCATGCTTGTACCTCCTGCCGCTATGAAAGCGAAGGGCTGGAAAACCAGCATCATCGGCGATGATATCGCTTGGATATGGCCGCATGAAGACGGAACTTTCCACGCTATCAATCCGGAAAACGGGTACTTCGGAGTAGCACCGGGTACATCCTACAAGACTAACCCCATCGCTATGGATACCATCAAAAAGAATGTTATCTTTACCAATGTGGGACTTACCGATGACGGCGATGTATGGTGGGAAGGGATGGACGGTGAACCGCCGGCACACGCTATCGATTGGCAGGGCAATGACTGGACTCCGGATTGCGGACGTAAATGCGCGCACCCCAACAGCCGGTTTACGGCACCTGCCGCTCAATGTCCTACCCTTGACCCGGAATACTACAATCCGGAGGGTGTCCCGATCAGCGCATTCCTCTTCGGCGGACGTCGCGCGACCACGATGCCGCTCGTTTACCAATCCCGCGATTGGAAACACGGTGTATACGTAGGCGCTACCATGGGTTCCGAAATGACAGCTGCCGCCTTCGGTAAGATCGGGCAGGTACGCCGCGACCCCATGGCTATGAAACCGTTCATCGGTTACAACGTCGGCGATTACTGGCAACATTGGCTGGATATGGGCGAAAAAACTTCTCCCGAGAAGCTACCCAAGATATTCAATGTCAATTGGTTCCGCAAGGACGAAGAAGGGCATTTCATTTGGCCGGGCTATGGTGACAACATGCGGGTACTCGATTGGGTGCTGCGGCGTTGTCGCGGTGAGGCGGAAGGTGTCGAGACAAAACTCGGTATCTCGCCCGCGTACTGCGAACTCGAACTCGAAGGCTTAGACGATTATACGGAGGAGCAGTTCAATAAGAACATGACCCTTTCCCCGTCCGAGTGGCAGGCCGAATTGGAAAGTCAAACGGAACTCTTCAGCTCTGTAGGTGACAAGTTACCGGCTGAGTTGGAAGAGCAACGTAAGTCACTGATCGCTAAGTTCAGTTAAATCCTTAACCTTAAACAAAAAATCCTGTCGCAATGCCTGCCCCCTCTGTATAAGGGGGCGGGCGCGGCAAGGGGAGCGGACTGTCTCCCCACCTCGGGACTGTCCGGTCCGTGTACACAGTCGTACCTCAATTGAAAAGCGAGACCGCACGGTCGTGCCTTTCGGTTATTTGTCATACTCATGAAGATACCTTATAAATTTACCTCTGAATCAGTAGGAGAAGGACATCCGGATAAAGTAGCGGACTTCATCTCGGACTCTATTTTAGATGCCTGCTTGGAGCAGGATAACAGAGCACGGGTTGCCTGCGAAACCCTCGTGAAAGACAATCACGTGGTACTTGCCGGTGAAATTACCACGTGTGCCCGCATAGATTACGAGGATGTAGTACGTCGGGCTATTCGCGAAATCGGGTACCGAACCCCGGCGGATGACGATGTATTTTATGCTGATGGCGTGGATGTGTTGAACCTTCTCTCCGAGCAAAGTCCGGATATCGCGCAGGGTGTCAACGCCGGTGCCGCGGATGGCAAGGAAGGAAACGAACAGGGTGCGGGCGACCAAGGTATCATGTTCGGTTACGCTACCGATGAGACCCCGGAACTTATGCCGGCTCCCATCATGTATGCACACCGAATTATGCGTAAACTCGCCGAGGTGCGTCATGCGGGGGGTGTCCCTTGGCTGCGCCCGGACAGCAAAAGCCAAGTTACCGTCGCTTACGGTTCCGACGGACGTCCGGAGTTTATCCCGGATGTGGTACTCAGCACACAACACACGGAGGATGTGTCACTTAAGGAACTTCGTGCCTTCTGCGAGCGACTCATCCGGGAGGTTCTGCCGGAGCATCTCCTGCGTCCGAATACACAATACCATGTCAACCCAACCGGACGTTTCGTCATCGGCGGCCCGCACGGAGACTCCGGTTTGACCGGCCGAAAAATTATTGTGGACACCTACGGAGGGATGGGACACCACGGCGGAGGGGCATTCTCCGGCAAGGATTGTAGTAAGGTCGATCGTTCCGGTGCCTACATGTGTCGTTGGGTTGCCAAGCACATCGTGCAGGCCGGGTTGGCCCATCGCTGTGAACTTCAGGTCGCTTACGCCATCGGAGAACCGAACCCGGTTTCGATCATGGTAGATACTTTCGGTACTTCCGAACTCTCCGAACAGGAAATTGAACACCGCATTCATCAAGCATTCTCCTTCAAACCGGCCGATATGGAAGCTACCCTCAACCTGCGTTCCCCCATCTTCTCAAAATCTACCAACTACGGTCACTTCACGAAATCCGACCTCCCTTGGGAAATGATTGACCCCGACAAAATCCGTATCCTTACCGAAAAATAAGGAGTCTTACGCAACGAGGGCAACTAGGATTTCGGTCAAAAGCCTAAAACGCACCCGGGAGGTTGAGCGACGGGCACCGCGGAATGAGTTACGGTGGACTGTGGTTCAGCGTCTGTTCCGCTTGGGTTTGGTAGCGGAACGCTGCGCAGGTTTTGTAGCAGTGGAACGCGATTTGGTATTTTGGGTAGTAGGACGTGGTGCGGCTGCTTCCCGTTTTGTAGAGGTTTCCCGTTTAGGTACAGGCTGTTCTGTGGGAATAACAGCTTGGGGCGAGGTAGCGTTTTTATAGGCATTAATCCCGCGAGCAAGAGCCACCGCCAACTGCGTATAGTACTTAGGGTCATTTAGTTGCGTACATTCCTGCGGATTGGTCGCGTAACCGAGCTGTACCATCACCGCCGGCATCTCTAACGAACTTAAGAGACTGTAATGCGCATGTCGGCAACCGGCTCCGGGCTTACGCGTTTCCGTACTCAGGGCATGCTCGAGCGCGTACGC
This sequence comes from uncultured Akkermansia sp., assembly GCA_964545935.1. Taxonomy (GTDB): domain Bacteria; phylum Verrucomicrobiota; class Verrucomicrobiia; order Verrucomicrobiales; family Akkermansiaceae; genus Akkermansia. The sequence goes on from CAZJIH010000001.1 coordinate 78,726, forward strand.
CAATGCAGCGCTCTTGCAGAGAAAGGCATCACCCGGACGCGGATGTCCGTCAATCGCTACCGGTGAAAGCGCGTACGTACTCGGACCGCCTGCTTCGGGACCGGCACTGTCTATATGCAAACTCACAAAAACAGCATTCGGCACGGCATTGGCACACCTCACCCGCTGCCGATCGGACAAAAAGTAATCCCCCGTGCGTGTTAAGACGCAATTGATTCCGTTCTTTTCGAGTTCAGCTTTCAGAGCGAGAGCCACCTGCATAACGACGGAAGCTTCATGAGATGTTGCGCACGCGTTGCCTCTGTCATTGCCGCCGTGTGCCGCATCAATCACTACCGTATCTAGCCTTGCCGGAGCGCGTATATAGGTCGGTCGCAAAATGGGGTCCAGCCGGTATACCCAATCCGTGCGCGATAAAAGCAACTTACCCTCCGCGTTTCGTCTGAGTGGGTACGACAGCTCTATGTCTACCCCATTAATTCGTAATTCCCGCGCATTGGGACCGAATTCCACCCGTGAATCCTCGTGTATCAACGCGTATGCACCCTTTCGCGTCGCGCGGGTCTCCTCTGTGAATTTGTAAAAACTCCGCAATTCGTCCATCGTCTGGTACGGAACACCGACCGGACCGTCTGTCGTTGTCCATGTTGCCGCGTTCACATAGAAAAAGGTACTCATACAGCACACCACCGCATACCGGCAAATTCGCGTAACCCACTTACCCAGAAACGCAAACGTTCTGAGAATACCGTCCGCGAAGCGTAGAAACATACCTCGCGATAAACAAAAATATTTTGAAGGGGATATATTCATCGTGAAGTAGCAGGACGCGATGAGGATGAAGTTCTTCGATGGGGCACACCGGCGCGGGTGGCACCGCCGCCGCTTCGTCGTATGTTGCCGGCACGAAAGCGTGTCTGCGATGTGTAACGCACAATGCCATCGCAAATGCACTGAGCCAGCAGCTCTCGGTAGCTATCCGAGCTGATTTTGGTGCCTTCCTCCGGATTGGTTACAAAGCCGCCTTCAAAGAGAATAGCCGGACGCTTGATTGTACAGAGTACGGAGAATCTAGCTCGTTGTATCCCCCGATCAATAGCACCCGTTTTTTTGATAGTATGACTGTGCACGGTTGTCGCCAAGGCTATATTCTCGCTGTCTTGGTTATTGCCGGCTAAATCCTCGGTTCGTCGCGTCCGCGCAAAGGGGGAGGTCGTGCCGTGCGGCGCGAGTGTAAAGGTTTCTATGCCGGATGCTGCGCTGCGTCCGGAGTTGTGGTGTAGGCTGACAAACAGGCAATTCGGTGTACGATTCGCTATGGCTACGCGTTCCCCTAAGGTCAAAAAATAATCCCCATCACGTGTCATGACTACCTTAAATCCGACTGCTTCTAATTTCTTCCGCACTTTCAATCCCAACGCTAAATTACAATCTTTCTCCCGGGCATACCGACTGACCGCGCCGGAATCATGTCCTCCGTGCCCGGGATCCAATACAATAGTCGTTATCTTTCCGGAGTTGGTCAATCGCGGCCTCAACACCGGGTCTACCAATTTACTCATGTCAACTGTCGATATCAATAATTCATCCCCCTCTCTCAATATCGGATACGAAAGTATGTAACGATAATTATTGACATAAAAATCCTGTTTCATAGGACGCAGGGAAACGGTTCTGTTGCCCGCGCCGTACGATACACACCCGGGGCGCCCTTCCCTCTTGCTGAAACCATAAAACTTCCATACATCACTCACCCTCACGTAGTCCACACCTCGCACTTGCCTTATTTCCCACTTGCCTTCCGCGCTACAACACACCCCACCCCACGAGAGTACTACTACCAGCAGTACCCCTATAATCACTCGCCATGTAACGCTCTGTCTCACTTTTCCCACACGCTTACTTCCCCTGCGATGTCCCCCTACTTTACCATGATTTCCCCAAATTCGCAAGAAGTATATTTTCTCCTTGACATATCCGACTATTTTTGTTAGATTATCTTCGCAAGCTATTTTACTACCTATGTTCTCCCTATCTAAACTGTTGCCATGCAAGCAATTGATTGCTGTGATTTGTGTGTGGGTATTTTGTTTTTTTCTGGTTTCGATGACTTTCGGCGATGAAGAAAGCGATAAGCCACACGGCGTGGAGTTTCTCTTTCCGCATGTGAATGAACCGACCGGTACCGAGGATGAAGAATCGGCGAAAAATGCCAAACGTCAGGCAAGTCTCCTGAAAAAACTCAAAGGTATCGAAGATGGTGGGGACATCGATGAGAAAGATAAACATGGACAGACCGCGCTCATGCATGCTGCCGCATCCGGTAATCGTCTTGCTGTCTGTTGGCTGGTAGCAAAGGGTGCGGATACAACGCTGCGTAATGAAGAGGGAACTATAGCAGCTGAGTTCACGAACGATGCCGCTATGAAAAACCTCCTTACAGCGTGTAGCTCCGAGAAAGAACCTATTACGGCGGACGCAGAATCTGAGCGTCCATTTTTCAGGTGGGTCTCCGCTCGAAATGTTGAATTCCTAGCTAATTGTTCCTTCTTGGTCAAATACGTGCGTTTCGGTATCAACTTCTCTTCTCTTTCTCCGTCAAACACGAACCTTCTCTCTGCTAAGTTCCAACCGGAGGTCTTAGCTTTCCTCATCCGGCATGGTTTCTCGATAGAGCAATGTGATATCGGCATGTGTAGAGAAGCTACCCCGGAGCAACTGCGACTCCTCTTGGCTTTGGGGGTGCCTCTGCAATCTGAGGATGAGACAGCTCAACTCTTCTTGGCTCTTGTGTCGGATGATTCACCGAGTATTCAAGAGCTCATGGAGCAGCACCCGGATATGGCTAAGAACGCGGAGTACTACGGTCATGTCCAATCGGCAGAGGCTATCCAAGCTTTGCTTTCTAAAGCGGGTTCTCCCCCGGATTCACACGATTTAGCGCAGGCTGTCAGCTCCGGCTGCATCGGTGCTCCGGCTTTGAAAGCACTCCTAGATATTAATAATTCCCTGATAAACAACGAGGATGTGCTTGGTAAAGCCATCGACAATGATCGAGCCGATCTCATTGACATCTTGGTAAAAGCCGGACTTGATCCCAACTTTGCTTTTCAGGATAAGGAAAGTATGCTGTGTCGGGCAGCTCGGCAAAGGTCTCTGAAAGTCATTCACACATTGCTCGAAGCCGGAGCGGATCCCAATTCACGGGACGGAGAGAAACGCACCCCGCTGATGCAAGCGGGGCAAAAACCGGACGAGCTCGATGTGATGCGTGAGCTTATTCAACGTGGTGCCGATGTCAATGCGGCGGATTGTCATGGTAACACGCCTCTCATTTTCCTGCTTACACGTTTCGGTGATCTGCGTGAACGTATGCAGGTACTTTTCGATGCCCAAGCGGATGTTAATGCCTGTACAAATCTAGGCACAACGCCTCTCATGATGGCTGTTTTCTACTCCGCTGAGCAAGAACGCGCGGCTCGTTCACGTCTACTCCTTTCCCACGGCGCGAAAATTGATAGCCAAGATGCCTCCGGTCGTACAGCCCTTGTCCGTTTACTGCGGGGGTGCGATGACCCTACAACGCTGAAAGTTTTGCTGGATGCCGGTGCCAATGCTCGATTGCGGGATCAAGAAGGTAAGTCTCCCATGTTTATCGCTTGGGAAAATAAACGAGAAAAAAGTATGGACTTGCTCACATCTCGCGGAATAGAAGAAAAAATTATAGCGAAGCCGGATGCTTCAGGACAGACTCCCTTGATGCGCGCCGCTCTGGATCCCGATGGTTTGGGTATGCTCCAAAGTATCATTCAGAAAGGTGAGGATGTCAATGAGCGCGATAAAGCGGGTCACACAGCTCTGAACCTTATCATGGGCGAAGATGGCGATATCAGATTGCGTGTAAATAAACTCATTGATTCTAAAGCAAATGTGGATCTCGCCGACAATTCGGGTACCACACCTTTAATGGTAGCTTGCAAGTACAAGGTCCAAATAAAACGCATCTTCCGGGTACGGACGCTCTTGGCGGCAATGGCTAACCCGAATGTATGCGACGTCGCCGGTTACACCGCTGCTATGCACCTCGTATCTACTTCCGATGATGCCGAAACGCTGAAAGTTTTATTGGATGCCCACGCTGACCCGGATATCGAAAATAAGGAGGGTGAAACGGTGTTGAGTCTCGCTCGCAAATATGAGCGCCCCGCTTGCATCAAATTACTCGAGGAACGTGGCGCTAAAGAACCGAGTTTCTTGACTTCACCCATCGCTATCGCGGCGGCGATCTCCATCCATGCCTTAGTGTTTATCGCTTTATGCCTTGCCTTTATCATCTACCGCCGCAAGCGAAGCGGAAGTAGCACGTCGTGATTCTTCTTTAATACAGCGGTTAGCATCATTTTTTCGGAATGGATGTGGCTATTTTACCGCATTTTACGTTTTAGCTTGCGTCATGGGAGTATACATGGAATAATATGCACATGGGTACCGGTTCAGTATTACGGTGGGGAGAACTGCGGGTCTGCGTCAGATTTGCTGGTATGACACAAGAGCAGCGCAGGGCGTAGGAGGCAAAGCCCTAACCATGCGTCCACTTGTTCCACTCGTTGCAAAACATTCATCATAATTACATTACTTGCATAAAAGCGAGGAAGATTCCACCGAAGCATCAAGCCGCATTTTCCCCTTTTGGGCATGCGAATAATTGGGCACAAATGCAATTTTCTTTGTAATGCCCATGGTTACTGGATTCTTGTTGCCCATGGGCATATCAAACATCAGCAAATCAGAATTAGACCCGATAGAAAAGCCGGCGCAGGGTTTTGATTGACTTTTCCCGGAATACGTGTTAAACTCTCGGGCATGGAAAGTCTTGAAAACGCACATACGCACACGATATCGGTGCTGGTGGAGAATAAATTTGGGGTATTATCACGCGTGGCGGGGCTCTTTTCCGGACGCGGGTACAACATACACTCCCTCAATGTGGCTCCGTGCGAGGACCCTCATTTTTCTCGTATGACGATAGATGTGAATGAGCACGGTGAAAAACTCGACCAAGTAATTAAACAACTCAGCAAATTAGTCAATGTGGTAGAAGTAATTGACTTTCGGTCGCACCCTACCGTGTATCGCGAAATCGTACTCATGCGGGTACGCTTCGGTGACCGAAAGCAGGATATTCTCGAATTGTGTACCATATTCGGTGCAAAGGTATTGGACGCGACACGTGAAACACTTACGATTGAAATATCCGGTGGGGAGTTCCGTTTGAAGCGTTTCCTGAATCTGATGCAGGACTACGATGTGCAATTGCTTATGCGCTCCGGTAAAATCGCGGTCATCAAACCTAATGACTAACACTCCGATGCAGGCTGTTCTCTTGTTCCCCGGGCAGGGTGCCCAGAAGGTCGGTATGGGACGTGACCTCTACGAAACGAGTCCTGTGGCACGTGAAATGATGGATGCGGCGGATGCGACCCTCGGAATACCCCTCACAAAAATCATGTTTGAGGGACCGGATGAACAATTGACACGCACCGGCTACTGCCAACCGGCTCTCTTCCTGCACGGTCTGGTCATCTATCGTTTACTCTGCGAACAAATTGATATTCAACCTGTAGCAGCTGCCGGACTCTCACTCGGCGAGTTTACCGCGCATGCCGCTGTGGGTACCTTCAGCGCGGAGGAGGGTCTGCGTCTCGTGCGAAAGCGCGGCGAGCTCATGGAAGAAGCTTGCCGAACTGCACCTGGCGCAATGGCAGCTCTCATCGGTGGTTCGGATGACGCGGCTCAACCTCTTGCGGTTGAATGCGATATAGACGTTGCCAACTACAATTGTCCGGGGCAAGTGGTGGTATCCGGCACCCGGGAAGGGGTAGACTTAGCTGTTGAACGCGCGCGTAGTGCGGGCTTCAAACTCGCAAAGAAATTGAATGTTGCCGGTGCGTACCACAGCCGCTTGATGAAGGAGGCACAGCAAAAATTGTTACCGGAATTGCAGGCGGTACCCATGCAAATGCCCACTGTGCCTGTGTATAGTAATTTTGCAGCCGTACCGGTACAAAGTGTAGAAAATATTCGTGAAACACTCAGTGCACAGGTCTGCGGTTCAGTGCGTTGGGCGGCTTCCATGTCGGATATTATCTCGAGAGGTCACCGGCTCTTCCTCGAAATGGGACCGGGAAAAACACTAGCCGGTATGATGGCTCGTATCTGCAAGGACGCTACGGTTATTTCCATCGAGGATGTCCCATCGTTGTCCTTTGCTGTTCAACAATTACGAGCATCTACCGCTGAACTCTAGTCTTATATTCCATGCTCTGCCCGCCGCATCACTCTTCCCTTCCGAAACACCTCCGTCAGCCTATACCGCAACTTGCTGTCGGGGGATGGGTACTGTTGTTCTTATCCTTGTGGTGTTCGGTTTTTGCCCAAGCGCCTACACCTACCTCTCCGCCCTTGTACGTTTCTCCTTCTGCCATTCCGGATGATGAAAGTGCCGTGCCCGTGGACGAAGGGGACGAAGATGTGGTGGAGACTGTAAAATTGGGGGGAGAAGATGACGCGCCGGAGCATGTCGAGGGTGTGCAACAGGATGATAACGAAAATGTAAACCCGAATACGACATCGCCGTCACAGATTGATATTCCGCCGGACGAATCTCCGGCGCATACCCCGGTTGGGGGCGTCCCACCGAGTGTAAATAACGATCCTTCGGTTCACGATCCCTCCCGTGTAGCGTACGCGTCTACCCGCAAAAATGCTCGCACAATGTCACTGACCATTCCGGCTCCGCGTGGTATTATCACAGACCGAGAAGGTCGTATTTATGCATGCTCCGAGGTCACTTACCAACCAGCTGTCGACTACCGACTCGTACCGGAAACAAGTGATGCGGAGATAATCGGGATCGGACGGCGTGTAATGGAAGCCTTTGAGAAAGCGGGGTTTAAGGTTACAGAGAAAACGGATGAACAACTCCTCAATCACTACAAAGAGCGTCGTTGGTTGCCGCTTCCTGTAGGTCTACCCGTGCGGCAAAGTGTGCTTACAAAAAAAATGCGTGAGCAGGCAAACAAAATTGAGCAAGGGATGTTAATGAGCCTATACTTACGTTCCTATCCGGCTAAAGAAAGTGCCTGCCATATCCTCGGTTATACCGGTTCCCCCGCCAAACTCCCTACCGGACCAATTAACCATAATGACCCCATTTTTGAACGCCGTGAAGGTCGTTTCGGTCTGGAAAAATTTTTCGATAAGCAACTAACGGGACGTCCGGGTATCTGGCGCCTCATGTTTGATGAACAGGGTAACAAAATCCTCGATGAATTGCAGGTAAAGCCTTGTCCCGGTCATACAATTGTCACAACCCTCAATATGGAGTGGCAAAAACTCGCAGAACGTACTTTACGTGAAAATACGTTAGGACGTGGAGCTTTCGTGATGGTCGATGTGAACACGGGTGAGGTACTCGTGCTTGCATCCGTGCCGAATTACGATCCTAACGCCTTTATCCCGTCAATTTCCCGGAAAGACTACGATACTCTGCGTTCGGATAAGAATACACCGCTTGTTTCGCGTGCCTTCGCAGGTGTTTACCCTCCTGCTTCTACCTTTAAAACGATTACCGTCGCGTCTGCTCTGCGGTACCGCGTGATCACTGAAAATGATACCATATTCTGTCCGCCAAGTATTACTATCGGTAACCACCGCTTCCGTAACCACAGCGGATTCTCCGGCAGTATCAACTGCGTAAGAGCTATCGTCCTTTCAAATAACCCGTTTATGTACCAAGTGGCTGCCACCCTTAGACCCCGACATATCGGCGCCGCTCGCCTCTGCGAAACTGCTCGCCGTTTCGGTTACGGTTCTGTGACAGGTTTACCCTTAGCCGATAAAGCGGGTAATGTGCCGGATGAAGCTTGGATGAATCGTAACTACGGTCGTGGTTTCATGGCGGGTGATGCCGCTAATCTCGCCATCGGTCAAGGCGCGCTGCTGGCTACACCTCTGCAAGTGGCGCACGCAATTTCGGCTATCGCCAACGGTCGTTACCTGCCTAAATTGCAACTCGTAAAACAAGTACTTGACCCTCAAGGCAATGTGGTCTTTCAATTCACGCCGGAAGTGCAGAATAATCTGGCAGATATGGCAGATGCGCTCGCTACAGTGCGCAAGGGGATGCGAGCTGTGGTCAACGGTGGTACCGGACACCGCGCTTCACTTAGCTGGGTCACCAATGCCGGTAAAACGGGTACCGCCCAGTGGGGACGTCCCTCCGACGACTGTCGCCTCGCTTGGTTCGCCGGGTTCTTACCGGCTGATAATCCGCGTTTTGCTTACGCTGCCCTCTACGAAGGGCGCCCCCACCAACGTATATCCGGTGGTCACGTGGCGGCTGCCATCGTTCGTACGTTTTTCAATACGGCTCGCCAAAGTATCGAGGCAGCTCTCAAAAACGAAGTTCCGAAACCTATCCAAGTCAACGAGGAAGATGTCGCCGAAGATTCTGAAGACGCGGGGTCTGCTTCCGAGGACGATGAAGCAGCTCGCCAAAAAGCGGCTGAGGAAGAAAGCCATAAACGCTGGCTGCGTCACCAAAAATCCGGCTGGAACGACGGTCGTACGAGGCACTGAACCACAACATCCGCGTCCGCCACTGACAGATGTGACCACGGGGTACCAATCTCACGGCAGCCTTGGTTCGCACTCCTCGCCTTCCTGCCCCAGAGTCATCTCCCTCTACTATGTCTTTATTTCGTTAGAACGGGTGTGCACTCTATTGGAGCGGATGTGTTTTTTTTGATTTTTGATTGTAAAAATTGGCTTGACACTCCCTTAGAAATGAGATAGACTTACCCGCGTAGATGCGAACTTATACCTAGGAAAACTGACATGAAAACACATTTATTCTCTCCAAAGAATCACCGCCATCATATTTGCACCTTTCTCCGCTGCATCATATTGCCATTTACGCTACTTACCCTTGCACCCCCAAACACCTATGCAGACGATTACACTGTATCGGCACAGACTTTTCGTAAAGCCGCCGAACAAGGCGATGCAGAAGCTCAATTCTATCTTGGATGTTGTTACGCTGAAGGTGCAGGTGTGAACAAAGACCCCATCGAAGCCGCAAAATGGTTGCGCAAGTCAGCTGAGCAGGGTAATGCAGAAGCACAATTTAACCTTGGATGTTACTATGACAGTGGCGAAGGCGTGCCCAAGGACATCACCGAAGCTCTGAAATGGTTCCGGCTTGCAGCTAACCAAGGGCATGTAGCAGCGCAATTCAATCTTGGATATTGCTACTATCATGGCGAAGGTGTTCCCAAAGACCTTGACGAAGCTCTGAAATGGTACCGACTTGCAGCTAACCAAGGTGATGTACGCGCCCAGTTTAACTTAGGATGTTGCTACGATCAAGGCGAGGGTGTTCCCAAAGACACTACCGAAGCAATAAAATGGTTCCGACTCGCTGCTGCACAGGGACATCCAAAAGCACAATTTGCCATCGGTCTCTACTATGAAAACGGAGACGGCGTGAACAGAGATATCACCGAAGCACTAAAATGGTACAAACTCGCCGCCGACCAAGGACATGCAGCAGCGCAATTCGCTGTCGGAAATTGCTATGACAATGGGAACGGCGTAGATAGGGATATCACTGAAGCACTAAAATGGTATAGACTCGCCGCTGACCAAGGACACCCTATAGCACAGTTCCTCATCGGATCCTGCTACGCCAATGGGGACGGCGTGAACAAAGATATGGCTGAAGCGGCAAGATGGTGCAAACTCGCCGCTGACCAAGGATTTGCAGATGCCCAACTAACCCTCGGTATTTGCTATCTGAACGGTGATGGGGTGAATAAGGATGCAGCAGAGGCAATCAAGTGGATCCGCATGGCTGCTGACCAAGGATTTGCAGATGCTCAACTAACCCTCGGTATTTGCTATCTGAACGGTGATGGGGTGAATAAGGATGTAGCGGAGGCAATCAAGTGGATCCGCTTAGCCGCCGAACAAGGAAATGCAGAAGCTCAAGCAGCCTTAAAACAATTTCATCAAGAACAACCATCGGTCCAATACAATTGACGATTAAAGATTCAGCTCACATCCGTCCGGAAAAAATAGCTATCCAACGTCGCGCAGTAATTCTGGCGCAGGGATATTTACAAAGTTAATCAGTTAGGCTCAATAAAGTTGCGCGACCGGCAACGCAAAAGCAAAAGATGCACATTTTTTCTGGACATAGTGATCAAAATACGATATATTACCTGTGAATCACACGTTCAACAACAAACATACAAAATCCACCATGGATAGCTCATTAATCAGCCAAGATATTATCGAAAAGAGAAAACAACAGGCGCCTCTGCTCCGCTCTCTGCAGTCTGAAACAGACAAAATTATCTCCGAACTCGAAACAATTGAACGTTCGGACGCTTTTGACAGCATTCCCCCGAAAGTCTCAGAGTACAAGAAGAAAATCGAGGATGTACGAGAAAGGATAGCGCATAAATTGCATCTCTTTGAAAAGGGTCTCATCAACATCGCTATCGCCGGCACGGAAAAAGCGGGTAAGACGACTTTTTTACAAGCGTTGACCGAATTGCCTCTACCGACGGCGCCGGAGAGATGTACTGCTGTGTCGTGTGAAATCGGCTGGGTGCCTGATGGTAAGGACGAAGGTATCAGTATTGTGTACTACACTGCGGATGAGTTGTTGGATATTATCAATCAAGAAATCGAATACTTAAATGGGGATGACTCGGATGCGCACAGAGCTCAAGTCTGGAAGAATCCGAATGAGCATCCGACTCTCCCCAAGCACACATCCCTCGCCTCGTTCCGCAGTATTCGTCTTCCGAACACCGATGCCCTTAATCAAACTGCTATGCTTGCTTTTGAACCGGCCTTAGCTCACTTGCGTGCTATTCAACGGGCTCTTGTACAAAACGAAAGCGTACTCGGACAGACTAGATCGAGCGATTTGGCTTATCTCAAGCAATATGTGGCGCATGAGTCTGCGTCAGAGGAACAGACTTTAATTCGCAAAGTGCTTGTAAAAAAGCACCTTTCCAAAATTGAGAACCTCTGCTTGTTTGATACTCCGGGCGTGGATGACCCGAATCCACTGGCTATGCTCCGTACCCTCAGAACTTTGAAGGAGGAAACAGATATGCTCGTCATCTTGGACCGTCCGAAAGATTCACCGAGTATCACAGAATCCTTAAGTAGATTTATTTCTCGTCTCGAAACTGTTAGCGGCAAGGATTATCCGATTCGTGAACGCGCCATCTTCCTCGTCAATCGATATGAGGCTGCGGACCCGGGGGGAAAATGTGCCGCGGCGCGTCGGGGGGAAGTACTAAAAAGAGAGGTGTTCCCGGAAGAGAATCTACCTGAACCCTGTGATGTAACGAATAAGGAGTCACGTGAAAAATTTTGGAACGTATACCTCAACGAACGTCTCCGCGATACACTTCCGGAGCAGGATGCCAAAGCAATGCGTTCCCTCCGAGATGAAGTCCGTGAACTCAAGACGGGTGTGCTAACCAATGTTGTTAGGGCTCTGGAGAGTCAGGCACCTCCTCTGCCGGAAAAACAGAGAGAGAAGGTTGAAAATGATTTTGATGAGTGGTTTGATCCGGAGGGCGATGCTAAAGGTTTTATACAGCGGTTAAGGTCTCAGTTTGGTGAGCTTACAGAGAAGCCATGGGAAGATCAATGGTTGGATAATTTGGTAGAGAAAGTGAAGAAAATTAGTCTTAAATCGCGGGAAGAAATTATTAAGGCGATAGGCGAGAATGTGACGGATGCGAAAATTCAGGAAGTAAAGAAAGGAGCTGTAGAGGATGTATCCGGCATCGTCTTCTCCAAATTTCAGGGCTTATTCTCACAATATGTGGAGGAATTGACCGGTGCCGTTGTAGAAATCGGACCCTACATACTCAAACGCGTAGAGGGAGTGATCAGGTACGCACTCGGAAAAAAAGTTGCAGCACACTTAAGTAACGGAGGTACACTAGTCGATGCCTTACTAAAGGAATTGGCAGAGCAAGCGAATGATGACGATGTGAGTAAAATCGCTGAAGGACTCGCCGATTTGGTAAAGGTGCAGGATGAACTGGGTCATATCTCGCGTTACGAGCTGCGTCCGGCTCTTAATCTCATCGACCACCTACGCTGGGCTGATGCTCGTCGGATGGAACGCCTGAAAGAAAAAACACTGGATTCTTTTGAGCATTTTGAGGAAAGTAAAGCAAAAAAGAAACTGATGAATTTCCTGAAGGATGCAAAGACGAAGTTACCTTCAGGGAGTGAGCAACCTGCCGTGTTTGTAGAATTTTTACGAGGCGTATTTGCTACGTCTTTGTACTATGTAGAGGAGATACTGCGTTCCAATAGGAAAAAATTCGAAGCATTGATGGAAGATTATGCATCGGATGCCAGTTTATCCCTAGGCACTCAGCAGGGAGCAATGAGTGGTTGGAAACGTATCCTCCGGAGCCACAAGGATATCATTGTACCGGGATACGGTGAACTTGCAAGAAATAGTGAACGTGCAGCTCTGTGCCGCAGCATAATCATAAAACTTCGCGAAGCTCTCGGTGATTAACTTCATCCGTTAAAATTTCTTTACAACAATATTTCATTCCATCAAACATGAGAACAACTGAAGTCATAGCATCTGCCGTTCAGATGGCGGAAGGCATCGAAAACACAGAGCTTGCAAAAGCTCTGCAGAAGGTCGCCAAAAGTGTTGAGGGCGATACCTTAAAGGTAGTCGTACTCGGAGACTTTAAGGCGGGGAAATCAACTCTGATAAATACGCTTTTCCTGAAGCAAAACTTGCTGCCGACGGATATTCTCGAAGCAACGTCAGTGCCAACTCACATTTCCAACGGTTCCATGAAGTTGCAAACATGGCTCCGCAGTGATAATGGGTCTGAATCTCTCCAAAGCGAATGGACCGATTTCACGCAGGAGAAGATTAACTCACTCGTAACGGCGGGTGACGCAGAATCTCGGCGTTATCTGGCGGAGAAATACAGTCGTGTGAGCATTTCCATGCCGAACATCCTTCCCGAAGGTATTACCCTAGTGGATACCCCGGGACTTAATACGCCGAATGATAAAGTTTACATCGGCACGATGCAGGAGGCACGCACCGCTCATGCCATCCTCTATATGGTTCAAGGGAAACAACTCAGCGAAAGAGAGGAGACTCTTTTAGCGGACCTAGCAGGTATGCAGCAGCCCGCTCTCCCCATCCATGTGGTGCTGACCCTGAAAGAAAGACAATACGAGCCGGGACAAATCGAAGACCTCCGCAAAGAAATCAGTGCACAACTGGCAAGCGTAGGGATGCCCCATACCGGTGTTTCGGTCTTCACCTTCGGAAATCGCGCATCGGATTCAGAAACGAAATCCGATTCTACCCTAGAGGATAATGACCACAGTGGCTTTGACATTGCTGAGCTTCTAGACGGAATAGGAGACAAGGATGATGATGTGACACAGGCACCGACAGCATCTGCTACAGGAATCAGGGACGAGATTGTCGCTTTCTTGCAGGGTGCCGCACGCCAAGGCAAGCGTATCCGGCAGTTGAGAGATTTGCGTCCATTGCTACAAAAATTGGAAACGTCTTTGCTAGCTCGTATCGAATTTGCCGGTAAAAGTGAACAGGAGATCGCTCAGCTTCGCCGTCAGCTGGATGCTCAAAAAGAAGATTATGAGCTTGTCATCTGCAATATCATAGAAGAATTAAAAGCTGCTCAAATCAGTGCTGAGACCAAATTGCTTGCTCAGTTCGATGGGATGAAAGCAGAATTTGAAGCGAATATCCAAGACAAGAAAGCATTGGACGAAGTCGGGGATGTTCTTCGGCATTGGAGCGATACCATGCCCAAAAGAGTCAGTAACCTCATGAAGTCGACCGGAGCAGATTTAACGCTCGCCGCGAAAACTATCGGCAACAAGTATAAGCAACAGCTAAGTCAATCCATTAGTTCGTTGGATGCACCGGAATTCTCGTTGGATAGTACTTTCCTGAGTATCGTACAAAAGACCCCCGGTTGGTTGATCGATATACTCGATTTCATTGTGGTGTCCCTTATCTGTCCTACGGGTATTATAGGGGATCTCATTGCGAGATTTTTGGGCGGTAAAATCATCGGCATCAGAGACCTGATGCCCACTAATATTGCCGGTCGTATTGCCAAGAGTATGGCCATTTCAAAGTTCGATGAATTCATTGATACTATAAAGCTTACAATTAGTGAACGCTTTCAGGATGCACTCGAGCAAGCCAATAAGGATCTCGAAACCAAGCTCGCGGAGGGTGCTGTCTTCCCCGAGCTGCAGCAAGCCCTCGATAAGACTTCGCAAAATGTTCTTTCCGAAACAGAGAAGTCTCACCTTCAGCAGCAGGTTACTCAGGTGCGTACATGGCTGGAAAATTTGCAGTAATACGGAGAATGTAACCTGAACTCGGCGGACATCTAATGCCGGGGCGAGAGTTCTCGCATCTCGCTCCGGCTGTGTCCGCGACACCGGAACAACGCACGGTTACACGAACATAATCTCACGCGACTGACCTATGGAATTGAATACTGTCATCAATGAAGCAGCAACGCTTGCCGCCGCATATAGCGATCAATCTCTTGCTCCGCAGATAGAGCGCGTCCGCGAAATTTCTCAGCAAAAGGAAATTAAGATCGTGGTCATGGGAGATACCAAAGCAGGAAAAAGCTCTTTTATCAACCGTGTTTTCCTGCGGAGGGACATTCTCCCGATCGGACTCCTCGAGACGACCGCTGTACCTGTGGAGCTTCGGAGCGGAGCACCGCTCATGCAGGTATGGAGTAGGGATGATTCCGTGGGTAGCGGTACTTGCACGGAAGAGAAGTCTGACTTTACCGGCGAGGATATCGCAAGGTTCGTCACGGCGGATACTGCTGAACAACGAGCCGCTCACGCGGAAAAGTACAGCAAAGTGTGTGTCCGCATGCCCGATATTTTGCCCTCCGGCATGACTGTGATAGACACACCGGGGCTCAATACACCGAACTCCGCTATCTACGTCAGCACCATGCGTGAAGCTCGCTCCGCTCACGCCATCCTCTACTTCGTACGCGGTAAACAGTTGGGCGAGCGAGAGGTGCTCTTGCTGGCGGATTTGGCAGGTATGCAGCAGCCGAGTCTACCTATCTACGTAGTTCTCACCTTGACACAGGGACAGTACGAACCCGGGCATGTTGAAGACCTCTGCAAGGAGATCAGCGCACAGCTCGCCGATGTAGGGATGCCTCATACCAAGGTGTCTGCTTTCTATCCGGATACTGATGACGAACAACCTACCTTGCGTCAAGAGTTGCAGAGTTTCTTGTCCGGCGATGTGCAACGGGGTTTAGATGCTCGCATCGCGCGGGACCTGCGTCCCCTTCTCCTGCAATTGGATACGTCTCTGAAAGCTCGCATGGAGCTCTCCGGTAAGGGCGAACGTGAAATCGCCGAAATCCGCCTTGCTGCGGAAAAGAAAAAAGAAGATTATAAGCGACTCGTCCGTGTACTTCTCGAACAGATAGCGGATGCCCAAGCTTCCGGTCTTGCCGCGTTGGACGAAAAATTGAATGAACTATCTGCGGCTTTTGAAGCAGATATGGCTGCAAAATCTTCTGTCGCGGAGATACTGGGTGCTATTAAAATCTGGCAGGAATCGCTCCCACAGGCTTTGCGGCACTTGCTGTCTCTTGTCCTCGAAGACCTAAAAAAGGACATAGCGAGGATTGGTGATGAGTTTAAGGTGTCCCTAGAGGCAAATCCGGCTCTCCCCGTTATAGAAAACACGCTCGGTTCAAGTGATTTTCTCCGGATACTCTCTGCCATTCCCCGGTGGGTGCTCGTTGCTCTCGATCTATCCCTTTCAGTCCTCATTCTTCCCACAGGTCTGCTAACTGATATCGCCATCCGTCTCCTTGCCGGGTTCCTGCCGTTCGTCAGAGAAATCTTACCCATCAATATCGCCGGTTCTCTCGCGCGGAAAATTGCTGTAGGGGAGTTCGCCAAGGTGATGTCGGAGACTCGCTCCACAGTCGCTCGCGATATGAAAAAGAATTTTGAAGATGTCAACCGCAAACTGTCTACAGACCTGAATGACATCCCTCTCTTTAAGGAATTTGAAGTTGCGGTCGATCTGGCAGAGAAAGGTCTGCTCTCACCGACCGAAAAAGAGAAAATTCGCAAAGATTCAGAACGTGTCGCAGCATGGTTCGACTCCCTGTATGGGCAGCAATTGCCGTCTTGATGAAGCACTATCCGACTAACCTCCACTCCCTATGAATCAAGAAAATGACAGCACAAACCGGTATGACCGTGTCCGAAGTAGTCTACTCGCCGAAATCCGGCAAGCTCGATGCGTGTTGGACGATGCTGAAATCATGCTCTCTCGAGAAGATTTCAAGCTCCCCGATAAGCGACCCACGCTTACCCTAGTAGGATCATTTCAGAGTGGGAAATCCACGCTATTCTCCTACCTATGCGGCGGTTGGGAACTATCCAAAGTCGCTTCAGGACTTCGCACAACAGCTTGTTGTGTGACGGCAACTGCTTTGCCGGAGGGAGAGCTCGATTACGCCGAAGTCACTTGGTTCAATGAGGATGAAATCAAGGAGGCGATCTGTGCCGGCACCGGGAAAAAGTTTGATGAGATTCATCTCCGCGATCCGGCGTGGCGCAGGGCATTTGAGCAAGAACTGCTAAAGCTAAAAAAAGAAATGCGGGTGGGAGAAGAAATGCGGGTGGAAATCCCTCTCCTTCTGCTTCATTTTTTTGATAAGTATAGAGGATGGGGCGAAGGTGGAAAGAGAAAAAAACGCATGAGTGTAGAGCAGGCACAGTCGTTCGCATGTTATCCCGAAAACCTGTGGCGGTCATGGTGGGATATAAAGACAGTGGAGGATGTCGATCTTTTTTTTAATCCGAGCGATGCCGCCTTTGTTTTCTGTAAACGTGTTGACTGCTATATCGATTCCCAAGAGCTTCGTGCCTTAGGATGCACCATTCAGGATTGCCCGGGTATGCTCCTAGGTGAGCGTAACTCTGATTTAGCGTGTGAGATTATACGGAAGTCCGATGCTATTTTGTGTACGCTCCGAGGTGATATGGGTTTGAGCGCGGAGGAGAGAGAATGTATAAATGAATGTAGAGCAATCGGAGTTGCAAACAAAATTTTCTTTGGCGTCAATCTGCACGTTTCCCTGCATAGATGGGAGAAAACTATGAAACCGGGGATAGAAGCGAAGCTTGAGGACATGGGCTTCGAGAAACCTGAAATTATTCCTTTCCACGCACCTCTGGCACTGCACTGCAGTGAGCTCCTCCAACTCCTGAATGGCGAGTTAAATTATCTAAGTAAACGGGCGATCCAAGATAGGATTATCCGACACGGGAAAGAGGGACAAACGCCTGAGATGCATCTACGGGAGCGAATTGATCTCTGGATTAGCTTATTGAAAGAAGAAGAGGATTGCTTCGATAATTATTGCATCGGGGGAGACATCAAATGGCGAATGCTCGACGAGTTACACCGAGGACCGATACTCATTGAACAAGTGAAACGCGTCATAGAGACAGCAGTGCTTCCCCGAGAACGAAAAGCACTGTGTGATCGACTAATGACAGCATCGAATGCGTTAGAAGAGATTTCTCGCAAATTAAAGTGGGGATTTTAATCGACCTTATTTACAAATTCTTAACATTAACACTAAAATACAATGGATACAAAAAGCAACGTTACCGAACAGTACAACAAATTCCGCAGTGAATTACTTGACGTATTCCGCAAGGCACAGCCTGTGTTAGACAGAGTAAACGCTAAGCTCGAGGAAAAAGTTAAACTCCCGATCGAGAAGCTGCAAAAGGAGGAGAAGTTCACGCTCACGTTATTAGGAGCTTTCCAGAGTGGAAAATCAACGCTATTCTCCTATCTGTGCGGCGGCTGGGAGTTATCCAAGGTCGGCAAAGGACTCCGCACGACAGGGTGCTGTGTGACTGCGACCGCTCTTCGGGAAGGTATGCATAACTATGCCGAGGTGACATGGCTTGACCAGAGCGACATCAAGGAAGCTATAAGAGCATACGCACTCATTGATTTGAACAATATTCGTATGGACGATTTAAAATGGTGTCGGGAACGTGAGCGCGATATCCTTGCCCGGAAATCCTCTAAAATGGGAGGATCCTCAGATGAAATGAAGGAAGTTGAATTAGTTCTTTTCCTGCTTCATTTTTTCAACGAATATAAAGACAGGTGCAAAAAAGGCGTAAAGGAAAAGTTTGATGACGTTGAAAAAGCGTCCCCGATAGCGTGTTACCCACGCGGGGAGCAATGGAGGCAGACGTGGAACGAAATCAAATCTGTAGAAGATATTGATCGTTTTTATAAGCCGGGTGACGTAGCATTTGCCTTCTGCAAGCGCATTGACTACTATATTGATTCTGAAAACCTTCGTCAATTAGGTTGCACTATTCAGGACTGCCCGGGCATGTTTGCGTGTAATCGCGACACAGAATTAGCTGAGGGCATTGTTCAAAATTCAACAGCTGTTCTGTGCACGCTCCAAGGAGATAAAGGCTTGACGGGAGAGGAGAAAGACTGCTTAAATAAATGCGCTCGTAATGCCAAGGACAAAATCATCTTCGGAGCAAATTTGCATACTACCGTGTGGAATTGGGAACAAACCCTCGAAAAGGAAGTGACTGCTGAGCTCGCGAATATGGGATTTTCACAACCAAAAATTGCCTACTACCATGCTCTTCTTGCTCTGCGCTGCAGCGAGCTTTACCGGCTTTTATCACCGTTCGATAAATTACCTGTTGCAAGTTTAAATGCGATTAAGCGTGATATTGAAAAGAGTGAGGACAGAAACGCTTCTCCGGAGGATTACCTCAAGGAGAAAATCGACGATTGGATACGGGCATTGCGAAAAAAGAAAAAGGATTGTTTCGAAAATTACACTGATGGGAAGGAGATCAAATGGCGGGAACTTAGTGAATTGCACAACGTACCGAGTCTTATTAAGCATGTGAGAGACATTATATTACAAAGAGGGAGAAAACTTTCTCTCGATGAATGCATGACTCCTGTATGCAATGATGTGGAAGACCTGTATAATCGTATTGGGGAGAAAGTTAAGGCATTGAATGATGGAAAGCAGAAAACAAGTGAGGAGATTCAGGACTTGAAAAGAAGAGTTCAGGAATTTAGGGATAAAAAGAACAAGTTTGATGAGAACATTCAAAAGAACCTCCAGTATGCGCTAAAGAGAATCATGGATTCCCGGTTGAAAGCACTCAAGGAAGAGATCGCACAGCAAGAAGAAGATATAAAGTGCAAGATTGAGAAATCCATGTATGGGAGTGCGAATTGGGGAGGCGAGGAAGAATTGAGGAACACATTTATCGATTGCCTTAAAGAGGAGATTAGGGACATGCTGTTCGATATAAGGGATAAACGACTAGTCAAGGTTCTCCCTCGTCTCTTTGAGGATATTGAAAAACAAATAAACGCCTATGCAGGGCAGATGAACGAATCGGTAGGAGAAGCATTCGGAAATGTAAAAATGCAGTGTCCTAATTTTGAAGGATACGGGCAGCATGCCATTGGTGCGAGTCCTGTTCCGTCTTTTTCTACGATAGACAGTATATTTAAAAAGCATGAAAAGAGTAGCTGGAGGCAAGTCCTTGATTATCTGACTTTTGGAATCACATCAGAGTCGGGAGTGAGGGAACGTGTCGAAAACATTTGGCATGATATCCATGAAATTATCTCACATACCATGGCAGACACCTTAGAAAACATGCTCAATGCTGATGATGGTCCAATTCAGGCAATAAAGAAATTTGTTAACCAAGTGAAAGAAGGTGGGGAAAAAATCTGTGCTAGGTATGAACAGGACAATATCAAGGATCAAGAAAAGAAACAACGGTCAGTATCCGAGAAGAGATCGGAAATCGATGAATATGAAAAACTCCGAACCCAGCTTGGTGATTTCCAGAAAAGGCTTGGCGAAATAAGGAGCAAGGTAGAGAAAATATTTTAGAATCAATTATGTTGCTGAAATTGTTTTTCCATGATCGTTCACTGGATGCACAGCCCCGATCGTGTCCGAATGTTAACCTTGGCTCGTAAGGATGCGGTATGTTGGACGCCGGGCAGATTGTGAGCAAGAAGACACGCTACTAATTCTGTTCAAATTGTTGAATGGAAAATATCTTACGCAACTGACTTAAGAGAGGCATGAGACGTGAAGGAGAAATACAGCGAGTTCTGCATGGAGTGGAGGATTTTATACTTAAAACTCTGCGAAACGGGTTGATATTTTCTCAAGATACAATTGACGAGACATCTAAACATCGCAAAGAATTTCAGGCCTACATACTTGATAGCCTCCGGTTGGAGAAAGAAAAGATTACACTAACTTTGATGGGTGCTTTCCAGAGTGGAAAATCCACGTTATTTTCCTATTTATGCGGTGGTTGGGAGTTATCAAAGATCGGTATCGGTCTCCGTACAACTGGTTGTTGTGTAACGGCAACGGCTCTGTCGAAGGGACAACGTGACTACGCTGAGGTAACGTGGTTTAATAAAGATGAAATCAAGGTCGCCATCGACGGGTACACTGCGGAAAAGGTGGATGAGATTCAATTGGACGATCGGGCATGGTGCAGAAGATTTGAACAAGAACTACTTGAACAATCGCGAATCCAAGGAAAGTCGAAGAAGCAAAGAGGTAGTGAAACAGAAATAACAGGGGGGATATATCCTGCCATTCTCATGCTTCATTTTTTCAATCACTATCGGGAAAGATGCGAAAAGAATGGGAAGGTAAAGATGTATGACATAGAAAATGTTGTGGCATATAGCTGTTATCCGGACAAGTGGGAACGGTCTTGGAGGGATGTGAGAACTGTTGCCGATATAGACCGATTATTTAAGCAGGAAGACGCTGCCTTTATCTTCTGTAAGCGTATTGATTATTACATTGATTCACCGATCCTCCGTACTTTAGGATGCACCATTCAGGATTGCCCGGGTCTATTTGCAAATAAACGAGATTCCGATTTAGCGCGAAATGCTATCCGAAGTTCCGACATTATTCTGTGCACAATCCAAGGAGATAAGGGATTAAGTGGAAATGAAAAAAAACACATAGAGGAATGCAAAGCATGCGATGCCGCGCATAAAGTCATTTTCGGTGCGAATTTGCGCAGTTCTTTGTGGGATTGGGAGCATACCATTAAACCGGAGGTGATTGCCGAACTTGAAGGTATGGGGTTCTCACAACCGGAAATCATCCACTACCACGCTCCTCTTGCTTTGCGATGCACCGAGCTTTATCGACTTCTGTCGCCGCATGATAAACTGCCTGTGGCAAGCATGAAGGTAATTCAAAAAAATATTGCTGAAAAAGGGAACGATGAAAACACACCGGAGGAGTACCTCCGAGATGAGATTGATGATTGGATCAGAACGCTAAGGAAGAAAGAACGTTTCAAAAATTATGTTGAGGGAGAAAATATCAAGTGGCGTGAGCTAGATGAATTGCATCATGTACCAATTCTTGTTGACTATGTAAAAAATACGGTGCTATCGGAAAAAATCCGGAGAATTCTATTTGATAACGGCGTAGCTGCGTCTCAAAATGTGGTCAATAAAATCTATGAATGCATAAGAGGGTTTACTGAAAAACTGCTGCACAACAAGAGATTAGTAGATAAACAACTCGCTGAGCAGGAAAAAAAGATAACTGATTTTCGATCCAGTCGGGAGAAACTCGACCGTGAAGATGGTAATCGCCTTACGTCGGAGTTGAATAAAATTTGGTCTATGCTTAGTTGTTTGTTGAATGCTGAGCTGGAGAAAAATGAAACGAACATTGTATCAGATATTAAGAAAAATTACATACATGGGACATTAAGTTGGTGCGATAAATCAGTCAAAAGGCACGCCTTTGAACACTATTTGAGGGGAAAAATGAGGAAGATGCTAGTTAACATTAGGGATACTCGACTCGCCGGAGTTTTCCCTTCCATTTTACGAGATACATGGGAAAGGTTGGTTAACTATGCCGGTAAGACGTGTAATTTAGTAGATCAGGTATTCACCGGATTGAAAATACCTCCCCTATGTGTCCGAGGGTACGGGGAGCAGTCTATAGAACAAATTGACATACCGACTCAGGTGATTGATATTATATTCGGCAGGCATGAAAAGAAAACATTGAGAAAAATAATTGACCTTTCAACTTTGGGGCTGAGCTCCTTCATCGGTGAAGAGAGCAGAGCTCGGGTTATATGGAATGAGATCAAACCGTATGTATCGACCATCTTGGATCATTCCTTAAAAAAAATGCTAAATAGCACAGACAGCCCTACAAGGGTAGTTGATAATTTCGCAACTCAGTTAAGAAACGGATGTATCGCCACTTGTAATGAGCATGAAAAGGAATTGGATGCAGCGTGCACATCTCTCCGAAGAATATCCGAAATAAGGAATGCTGAGTTAAAAGACCATATATCCATGAAAATCCAATTTGAAAAACTTCGATGTGAATTTGAGAGAATAATAAGCTGAACAAAGCAAATTTTAGTAGAGAAAATCTATGTTAGGTCTTTTTTTTCAGAAATTAGCAGAAAACTGCGTTCATCCGGTCGAGGTCGGGGAGCTGCAGAGCGGAGATGTTGTAGTCGGGGCTACGCAGTTAGAGAATCTGCGAGCTAAGGGGCTTCCCGGGATATTACGTTTTGGCATCGCGGACGGAGAAGGGAACGTGATTTGCCAAACATCGAGCGGTGCAGCACCGGAATCGGTTATCTTCTCTATTCGTAAGTTGAGCATACCGGAATTCTTGTCGAGAGGAACAAGAGCTTACACGTTTGATGTTGAAACTCAGGCGTCTCGGCAGATAACTTACGAACGCGCACGACAGCGTCTCGGAGAAAACGATAAAAAATTGAGAAGTTTTCCCGGGGACGACTTTGTAGCGGAATGTTTATTCGGTATGAGTATGGAAACACTTATGGGTACGAAGTGGTTGTATGCGGGTCGGCATTGGTCCACTGTTTTCTGCCCCGATCTAGAAGACTTCCTTGAAGCACTCGGGCTGAATCGTGATGATTGCGTGGGGATTAAGCAGAGCATACCGGACTGGGTGGCACCGCATCTCCTCCCGGATCAAACTCACCACGGTATCGTTATCGAAGGAGATCGTGTCATCCATTTTTCTGCCTGCCACCTAGATGATCATACGAGTCGTATCAAAACCGATTCACTCGACGATTTCCTGCATTGGAAGTCGGATCGGGGTGAGGGTTCAGCGCTAGCGTACAGTGACGAATCCACCGGGGTGCGTCTACTAACGAGAAATCGTGCGATATGGATACTCTTTCACTCATGGGATCCATATAACCTTCTGACAAATAACTGTGAGCACTTCTGTCGGTACTGCCGCACCGGAGAAAAAGAGTCTCGACAAGTGACCGGTCGCATGGTAGAAATAGTGGGGACAATTATGGAGAATCTACCGAATAGATATGCTAGGCTCTTCGGAAGAATTTTATCACAGACCGGAGGAGTCATTAACCAACCGACGAATACCCCCCGTGCCTTAGCTGATTTAATGCATTTATCAACTCTCAAAACAACACAAAACAGACAACTACTATGAAGATATACATGTGTGATAACAAAGGTACTTGGCGTGAACCGCTTCCGATAGATGAATCCGAAGAAGCTGCGTCTAAGTGCTACAGTCTATTACCGGATGCACCGAATGATTGCTACCGAGTGCTTGTGCAATACTACAACATTCTGAACAGGTATTTCCGCTTCGTTGCACGTCGAGGGGAAAGCGAGGGACTCATTGTGGAGGAGCTATCTGAGGAGGATGCTCGCTCGCTCGTACTCGCCTACTTACAGGGGGAGGATGTATTTCGTGCTGCACGTGAAAAGGAGGTCGGAATTACCGCCTTGATTCAGCGATACACTGTACGCGACGGGGACCCTCTTTTTCTGTTAGGTGCGGATGTGCCACTGCAAAGGAGTAAGAATTTTGCGGACGAATTGTCTGATAGAGTCCGTAATTATAAGATGCGGCGGGAAATGGGACCACGTATCATTCTCTCGGACAGTCGAACCGCTGCGGAGGGCGAAGATCCGGATTTACGGCTTGTTCCTGCTAAGCCCGCCACGTTGACCCCCGTTCAGATTGTCGTTGGTGCTGTTATAATAGGAGTGGTGCTGGGAATTACCTTCTACTGCCTATTCGGGCGTGGAAACGACGAAACATCTCAAAAAAAAAATGAAGATACGTCGCATCCGGTATTAACTCCGGAACAATCAAAAGAGACCTGCAAGAGTCTACCCGAAGCTTCTGCGGTGCCCATGCAACAGCCCACATCAACGGAACAAGGTCCGTCCCATGAATAACTCTCGCACGCTATTCACCGGGGGGATGCTGGGGGATGCGACGTTGGGTGGTGCCGAGGGGCACAGCATCGCGCAGCAATTGGCGGAGTGGATTAACACGGCGAACACCACGGTGTATGACAAAGCCATTGACAGTGTGTACCTGAGCACCCATGTGGGAGGTGCGCAGTTGCATCACTTGGTGGATGGACAGCACGATATCTTCGGTGCGTTCGATGCGGCGTCAAAGGCATTGCCGGATGATACCCTGTGGCAAGAGGTGCTCGGTACAGCACAGCATTTGGGTAAGGATTTGTTTTCCGTGTCGGGGCTACCGGTAGTGTCACTGGATCCGGCGAGTTATGCGAACGCGAGCCAATGGCTGCAGGAGCACTTGTTGATTCCCAAGCAATGGCTGGGAGATTTGCTGCAGATCAACGGCTTAGAGCTTTTCACCGGAGTACTCACCACCGCCGCTGTAGTCGTGGGCTGTCAGCAGGCGGATACTCAACAGCTGGCAGAGCTCGCATCGGCAAGTGGACTGGCGGGCATCCTCTCGGCAAATCCCATCGGGATGATAGCGGCAGTCATCGCACTCGTGATGGCTCGGAAAAGCTGTCAAGAGGGCGATACAGCTCTGAGGGACGGACTCGTGATCGGTGCCGGGACCGCGGGAACAACGGCACTGGTCGGTGCCGGATTGACTGCCCTGTTGCCGAGTGGTGCTTTACTACCGGCATTAGGCGGAGTCGTGCTCAGCGTGACACTGGGAATGTACGCGCGAAAATTCCTCACTCATGCGCTGGCAGGCAAGGAGGGAACTCGTCCGCAGCGGACGGAGAACCATTGGCACTTGCCGTCGTCGGAAGAGCTCGATACCCTCGCGCAGCGCATCGTCGATCGTATTCCCTGCCCCATCCCTCGCGATATCTCGGATGCCATCAACTATCGTCTCAACGCTCCGTCCTGAGCAAATGCGCGAAACAACCCAAGAGAAACGCAACGATGAAGCCAAACGGAGAAAAAGTCAATATCAATCGGAGATGGAATGTGTGGAAGAAGGAGATGAGAAATATATTTTTCTGGGATGCAGCCATTATGCGGGATCCCTGTCCGCCGTCGCCTTTATTCGATGCTTTCGCAACCACATTTAAGGTGATATTCGCCAAGGACAAAGACATCATCAAAATGGAAAAAGAAGCGGACGGCTTTTTAGGTCTGTTGAAGGGTGAAAACTCAGATGCTGAAACCGACACCAAGCCGGGGCACTGTGACGAATCGAGTCCGTCCGGTAAATGTTAATGACCTTGCACTGATCTGCTCATTTTTCGGAGATGGATGTGGTACGTGTGTTCTCCCGGCAGTAGCTGCATCCGATATACGCATGCGCTAACACATTGATAATCAGCGTATTTAGGCAGAGAACGGGTGCACGTCGACTCCCGGAAATAAATCTCTTTTAATTTCTCGCATCTCCCGAGGAATTTGCCCCTATGCCTTCATTTTGAACCGCCTAAACAAATTTTATAGTAATCATCTCATTTTTAGTAGGGGAGATCAACCCTGAGGAAGCCTTGATTCACTCTCCGTGCGGCTTTTCTGCTTCGCTACCTGCGCAATCCTGCTGCGCCTAGCAGTTTAACTTCGTACTTCGCGCTTGATCTCTCCCTGCGTTTTTCTGCAATGAAGGCACCGCTCAGTGCCGGGATGTGCTAAAAATCGTGTGGGAGACGAATTTTCTTGCATTTATGGAGATGGCGTGTATACTTGCCCGCGAGATAGGTTCATTGAATCATGAAAGATACAGTACGCACACTGACCATAGGGGAGAAAGAAACGGCGCGGTATTACTCGTTATCGGCGTTGGCAGAACAAGGATTTCCGGGGATACGACGCATGCCTGTGTCGCTCCGCATTGTGTTAGAAAGCGTGCTCCGCAACTGCGACGGGCTGCGTGTCACGGAACAGGATGTACGCAATTTGGCGAGTTGGCAGGCCGGGAAAAAGGCAGACTTCGAGATACCGTTCACTGTGGGACGCATTATTTTGCAGGACCTGACCGGGGTACCGTTGTTAGTGGATTTAGCAGCCATGCGCGATGCCGTGCAAGTAAACGGGGCAAATGCTCGGAAGTTGGAACCGCTTGTACCCGTGGACTTAGTGGTAGACCATTCTGTGCAGGTGGACTGCGCGGGATTTCCCGGGGCATTGCAAAAAAACATGGAATACGAATTCCGCCGCAATGCCGAGCGTTATGAATTTCTCAAATGGGGGCAGCAAGCCTTCAACTCCTTCTCCGTGATCCCCCCGGGTACAGGCATTGTGCACCAAGTAAATCTCGAACGGCTCGCACGCGGAGTCATGCAGCACGGTCTCCTCCTCTTTCCGGATACTCTGGTGGGCACCGATTCCCACACGACGATGATCAACGGACTTGGCATCGTCGGTTGGGGAGTCGGCGGAATTGAAGCCGAGGCCGGCATGCTCGGTCAACCCATCACCTTCTTGGCACCGGAAGTTGTGGGTGTGGAGTTAAAGGGACGCCTGCGACCGGGAGTTACCGCAACCGACCTAGCCTTGCGCATCACCCAAATGCTGCGAGATTTCGGTGTGGTAGGAAAATTTGTGGAATTTTTCGGAGAAGGGGCTGCTGCGCTTTCTCTGCCGGACCGCGCAACAATTGCTAACATGGCACCGGAATACGGCGCAACCATGGGATTCTTTCCTCCGGATTCCGTGTGCGAAAAATACTTACTGGCAACGGGACGCAGCCGCAGACATACAGAGACCTACGTGACTTACTATCGTGCCCAAGGGCTTTTCGGTATGCCCGCGCGAGGTGATATCGACTACGATGCCGTGCTCGAACTCGACCTAGGCAGCGTACAACCGGCAGTCGCCGGACCGCGACGCCCGCAGGAGCACATCCCACTCGC
Organism: uncultured Akkermansia sp.; assembly: GCA_964545935.1. Lineage (GTDB taxonomy): Bacteria > Verrucomicrobiota > Verrucomicrobiia > Verrucomicrobiales > Akkermansiaceae > Akkermansia. The sequence continues at coordinate 106,146 of CAZJIH010000001.1, forward strand.
CGAGCTCAAACAGCGTTTCTCTGCGATCTGCGAGAGCACCTTCGGTACCCCTGCCCGTAAGGAGCGTGTGCGGGTACAGATGCGCGGCGATGCCGGTGCGCCGGATGCCCCGACCCAGCACGAAATCGAACTAGGCGATGGTTCCATCCTCGTGGCAGCCATCACTAGCTGTACCAACACGAGCAACGAAGGGCTTATGCTCGCCGCAGGTCTCCTCGCAAAAAAAGCCGCGGAACGTGGACTCCGTGTGCCGGCACACGTCAAGACGAGTATGGCACCCGGCTCACGCGCCGCAGCAATTTATTTCGCGCACACCGGACTTACCGCCGCGCTGGATGCCATAGGTTTCTCCGTTGTGGGGTATGGCTGCACGACTTGCATCGGCAACTCCGGACCGCTCAACAGCTCCATCGAGCAGGCACTCGCCGAGCACCCCTTCATTTCCTGCTCCGTGCTCTCCGGTAACCGCAACTTTGAAGCACGCATCCACCCGCACGTCAAAGCGAACTTCCTCATGTCCCCTCCGCTTGTGGTGGCATTTGCCCTAGCCGGTCGCGTAGATATCGACCCGGAAACTGACCCGCTCGGCTATACACCGCAGGGTGAACCGGTATTTTTGCGGGATATTTGGCCTACGCCGGAAGAAATAGCCGAAGCCCGAGCGCATGCCTGCACACCGGAGGAATATCTCGCCTGCTACACGACACCCTCCCCGGAATGGGACCGCATTACAGCCCCGAGCGGCGCAGCCTTTGCTTGGCGTGCCCAATCTACATACATTCACCGCCCGCCTTTCCTCGATCATTTTACCGGGAGGAAGCACGAAATCACCGACATCATCGGGGCACGCGCCCTCGGAATCTTCGGAGATTGCGTAACGACAGACCACATCTCGCCCGCCGGTACCATCAAACCCGGGGGACCGGCCGCACGCTTCCTCGAAGCCCACGGAGTCAACCGACGCGACTTTAACACTTTCGGCTCCCGTCGGGGTAACGATGAAGTAATGGTACGCGGGACTTTTGCCAATGTACGCATCCGCAACCTCATGATACCCAACACGGAAGGCGGCTACACACTTTACTTCGGCAAACGTCCCGTAAGTACCCCCGATGTGCCGATTTCCTCCCCCGTCGGTACCCCAACCTTTATCTACGATGCCGGTATGGCCTACAAAGCAGACGGTGTCCCGAGCATTGTCATAGGTGGTAGCGATTACGGCATGGGTTCCAGTCGTGATTGGGCAGCCAAAGGTACCTCCCTGCTCGGGGTACGAGCCGTAGTCGTAAAGAGTTTCGAACGCATCCATCGCTCGAATCTCGTCGGTATGGGTGTACTCCCGCTCGTTTTTGCCGATCCCGATGACTACGTGCGCGTGTGCTCCCTGCAGGATGCTGTCTTTTCTATCACAGGGCTTCGCAGCGATATGTCCCCGCGCAGTGTCGCCGTTTTGCGGGTTGAACCCACCGGCGCCGAGCCCTTCTCTCTGCCGCTCCTCGTTCGCCTCGATACTCCCATAGAAATCGAATACTTCCGAGCCGGCGGCATCCTTCCATACGTACTTTCCCGTTATTGTTGAGTTTCTTACGCGGTGTAACACCCCCTCATTCCACAGTGCTCTATGGTAGACGAAAAACAGTTCGCTATCGTGCAAACCGTGGCTCGTGCCGGTGAATTTTCTGTCAACCTACGCAACCTCGTGCAAGGTGCCCGGTATTGCATGGATGCCGGTGCCCGTTTTGTGATTGCTCCCGCCGATGCGTTGGACGGCGCACTGCCGGGAAGTCTTTGTGCACGCGCATCTTTCCGGTTACAGGCGCGTGCCGCCCTACACGCCTTGGCGGATGAGTTGAGCATCCCCCTGCTCCTAGCGAGCTACGCCGGAGACCCGCGAGATACCCCGTGTACCGCTCCGCAGCCATTCCTGCTGCATCGGGGGCAAGTGAAGCCCCTGACCGACCATCGGATAGTCAATGTGGCGGGAGTGCGCGTGAAGGTGGATACGGCACGAGAACCCCACCTCATGCCACCGGGATCTGCGGATGTATTGCTCCACCTGCCATCATGCCCATGGGTACAGGAAGACACCGTACTCTCCTTCGCGCGGAAGGAAACAGCTGAGTCCGGTGTGCCGTGCGCCGTGTTGCGTTCGGTAGCATACAGCGACGGCTACCTCTCGGGCGGCGGTTCCGTGGTGCTCATGCCGGGCGAACGGTGTCTCTGCCTCCCACCTTTCGAGCAGGTCTTCCTCCCCCGGGTACCTCGCTCCGTTCCCCACTCTCTCCGACCGCTCGACTCCCCTGCCCTCATGCTTCATGCTATCAGCTTCGCACTACGCGAAGCCGTGCGGCAAGGCGGTTTCAACGGTGTCGCGCTCGTTGCGGCTTCTCCCCGAGTTGAGTTCCTGTCGGCGCTTGCACGCTCTGTCCTCGGTGCACAGCATGTGTTCGTTGTGCAGACATCCCCGCCCCACGGCGCGTCCGAAAGCCGGCTGCTGCGCGTTACTCTGCCGCCGAATTGCTCGCACCGCGTGCGTGCCGCCATCCTCCATGACTTTGCGCTTGAGCGCAACCTCCTTCTCCTCAGTACGGCATCTCGGGAAGAATACCTGTGCGAGGAGCCCCGACCCGGCATGCTTGCACCCTTGGCAGACTTGTACGAAAGTGAACTCGCCGCACTCCCTTCCGCTTTCGCCGCCGTCTTCCCAGAATCAGCCCCACCCCGTGCGGCATCACCCACCCTGCTCCCCCGCCCCTCCCCCCGTGAACTCGCTCTGCGTCTGCTGGTAGATGCCAACCGCTGCCCGGCGGATATCTCTACTTCCACCGAGCTCGACGAATCACTCCTGCGTTCACTGATGCGCCGAATCGACCGCACTTCAGCTCTACGTGCCACATGGTCTACTCCGAGTATCCTCCGCATCCGTCGCCCTCACCCCATCCCTCCTTGCCACCACCGTCTCATGGAATAAAAGCTCAACCGCCCTAGCAGCGTCTTTGCCATGCGTTTTCCACACGGCTTTTCCAATTCCCGCCGAACCCTTTCAAGAAAATTACGTTCCACTTTGCTCAGAATTCGGGGTCTTCCCCTGCGTTCATAATCCGGAAACTTTCGAGGGTGTTTCAGAAGATTTACAACTGCCCTTCGAGTTCTATAACCTGTTGCTTCCGTGATAGACGCTACAATCTCTCCCCTCTTCTTTCGGGAACGTGCTGCATTATAACTTTATCTCAGGGAATCAATTAACTCCGTCCTCGACTTTATATCCGGTATCGTCGCTTTATCTCCTTATAAAGCCTTCGCGAGCGTAAGCCGACTACGACACATAACCGACGGAGAGTAAACGCCGTTTTACCGGGTCCTCCGTTTTTTTATACCTTCAGCGAGTGTATCGAGAATGGTAACGGTTTCATCCCAACCGACACAGGCATCAGTTATACTCACACCGTAACGAAGGGGTGTCTTGCCGTCACAGACTTGATTTCCGGACAAAAGATTACTCTCTACCATCACCGCGCCGATATGCTGCTCACCTGCCGCTAATTGTGCCGCCACATCCTGTGCGACCGACAGCTGCTCCTGCCATTTTTTGTGGCTGTTACCGTGCGAACAATCTATCATAATTCGGTTCGAGATACCGACCCGCTGTTGAGCAGTCCAAGTCTTGGCGACATGCTCTCTGCTAAAGTTCGGACCCTGAGATGAACCGCGCAAAATGACGTGACAGAGAGGATTACCTATGGTAGACACGATAGCGGAGAGTCCCTGCTTGGTAACCGAAAGGAAGCAGTGCGGATGTGCAGCGGAAATAATGCCGTCGATGGCAATCTGTACGCTTCCCGTTGTTCCATTCTTAAAGCCTATGGGCATGGAAAGACCGCTTGCCAACTCGCGGTGTACTTGACTTTCCGTGGTGCGAGCGCCGATGGCTCCCCATGCGATGAGATCGCTGATGTACTGCGGGGTAATCACATCCAAAAACTCAGTCGCAGCCGGTACCTTCATCTCCGCCAAGCGCAAAAGCAATCCGCGTGACATCCGGAGTCCGCTGTTTACATTGTAGGTACCGTCCATAAAGGGATCATTGATCAATCCCTTCCAGCCGACTGTTGTGCGCGGTTTTTCAAAATAAACCCGCATGATGAGTTGTAATTCACCGGCATATCGGGGCATGACATCCGCCAAATGCTCTGCATAATCCAGAGCCGCCGCCGTGTCATGAATGGAACACGGTCCGACAATTACCGCAAGGCGATCGTCCTCCCCCACCAATATTCGCCGAAAATCCTCCCGCGCATTGTATACGACACGCGCGGCATCCTGCCCAGCCGGGAAATCCTGAATAAGTATTGCCGGTGGGATAAGCGGTCGCGCTTCAGTAATTCGGACATCATCCGTTACAATCTGCCCCGTCATTTGTCCGACAACTTCTTCCATGAATAAACATTATCATTGAGGGCTTCCGCCACGGCTTCCTGTGCTTCACGCACAGCCCTTTTCTTTTCTGCCTTACTCATCTTTTGTCCCCCTTTGCCGGGCACCTTGGCACGCCTGTGCTCCGAATGCGCGGGCGCTATACCATCGCCATCCGGTCCAAGACCATATACTAAGCAATTATCATTGCGGTACCTTCTGCCGGTAAATGGGTCCATGCAGCCGTCATTCATCTCGCACAATACGACATAATACGGTTTTCCCCAAGGATCGTACAGCCCGAGTTCATCCCCGCTCTCCCCGAAAAGTCCATTCCGCATCTCCTCCGCGCGTGTCGGTTTAATGTACGCTTCATTCCGGCTATTTAACTTGTTGTCATTATCTTCTTCATACCCGGTCAGGATACTTATGAGGCGCGCATCTTTACCGGGTAGCGTTACAAGGTACACTTGATCGTCCTTATCGGGTTTTGCTTTGCGGATATCGTACGGCAATATGCCGTTGTAATCCTGCTTGAATGTAGAAACTCCGGCTACTACATCCGTACACATTTTGGAAGCTGCCGCGACATTCGCATTCTCACGTACACTCATATATGCAGGATACGCTATCCCCGCGAGGGTACCTAATATGGCAATGACGACAATGAGTTCGATAAGCGTAAACCCACGCTCATATTTTATTGGTTCGCTAGTCTTCATGCCCACATCCTACCACATCTATTTCCCCGAAGCAAGCATTTTTTTCATCTACTCCCCTAAAAAAACACATCCGTTCCGAGATAATCAACAGCTTTGCACTGAGCGCTGATTTCGTCACAAATGATACGGCAGGACTGCGGTTCATCGGTTCATCCATGTTTCCAATATTTCCGCTGCAGCTGCCATATCTACCACATTTCGCCAATCTTTAGCCTTTCTTCCGGCTTCATGCAACTTTTCTTGAGCGCATATCGTCGATGCAAACTCATCTACAAACACCACCGGCACATCCTCACCGACAGCCTTCTTCAGGCTCTCTGCGAAGGTCCGTACTCGAGCACAGGCACGCCCCTCGCTGCCATCCAGTCGTGTCGGCAACCCCAGCACCAGCGTCCTTACCCCTCTTTCTCGCACGAGCTGAGCGATACGGGATACCGGGTTAACCCGACGCACATCGATACACTCCGTCGGGAAAGCCGGCAGACCTTCAGCGAGTGCCGTTGCCACTCCCACACGTGCCGTCCCGAAATCTACTCCCAGTGCCGGGAACACACACTGCGACCCTCCGGCTTCATCCGATGATGGTTTCCCCTCCGACATCACAGCAATTCCTCCGGTAATTTTGCCGTCACTTCCCTGATCCGCTCCACATCCTCCCTACGCGTTACCAGCAGAGCATCTTCGGTTTCCACCACCACCAAGCCATTCACCCCGAGCAGAGCTACCTGTTTTCCTTCGCAACCGTACACGATATTTTCCCGAGCATTCACGGTCACCAACGGTACATTCCCAGCATTTCCTGCGGCATCATGCTTCAATCTCTCCCCCACCGCGATCCACGAGCCCACATCATCCCAAGCGAACGATGCTTCGTACATCACGACATCCCGCGCACCTTCCATCAACGCGTAATCAATCGACCTCGCACGCAGCCCCGCATATCGTTCCCGCACGTACTGCCGCACATCCGTCGCGTTCATCACGCCGCGTGCAAAGTCACTCAAGTCCGGACACACCGCGTCCATCTCCCGCAGCACAGCGGGTACACTCCACACAAACATCCCGGCATTCCAGTAAAACTTTCCGGCGGCAACATACTTTGCAGCCGTTTCTGCATCCGGCTTCTCACGGAACCGCTTTACCTTATAACACACCATTCTCCCTGCCACGGTCTCCCCGCGCTCGATGTATCCGTAACTCGGGCACCCCCAAGTCGGGCGTACTCCCACCGTCGCCAACGGCGCGTCGCATCCGCCGGCAGTATCCAGTGCGCCGCTCACCACCCGCACAAAAGCATCCTCATCACCTATCACCGCGTCACTCGGCAGCACCACCATCCTTCCCTCGGTGTCCTCCCTCCCGATCACTCCCACTCCGAGTGCCACAGCCGGTCCCGTGTCCCGCTTCATCGGTTCGGTCACTACCCGGGCATCCACCCCTTCGGCGTCTACCACTTTCTCTACATCCGCCCGCAGCTCCTCACTCGTCAGGACAATCACCCCTCCGGTGTCCCCTACCACACGTCGGGCTCGTCGCACCGCCGCTCCGAGTAGACAACTTCCGCTTCCGAATATATCCAGCAGTTGTTTCGGACGTCTTCGACGCGACATCGGCCAGAACCTCAACCCACTACCTCCTGCCGGAACCAATGCATACCTATGCCCGTCCCCGCTCATACACTCACATCGATATCGCGAAAGCCACCTTTGCCCCCACCTTTTCCTTTATCCGCTGCACCAATTCTGCATCCACACCCCGGTCCATCTTGACCACAGCCAGAGAATCTCCGCTCTGCCTGTCCAGCGGTGCCACAATATTTTCTATATTGACCCCGGCAGCCGCAAGCTCTTGTCCTACTATTCCTATCACGCCCGGATGGTCGGCATACCTCAGCACCAACGTGTGCCCGCTCAATCCGGCATACAAATGCCCGAATCCGGCGAACTCCGACACCACCGGTTCCCCGTCCACCACCATGCCACGGGCTCCGCACACCTTCGTTTCACTATCATTCTCGCCTCCCACATACAGCACCAACCCGAGTGAATCATCGTACACTCCCTCATCCTCCGGTTCTTTCGCCGCAAACTCCACCCCCTGCGCTCGCATGGCAGCTTCAGCCGCCGCCGGCATCAATCCTCTCTCCGCGTCAGCCGCCACACCCTGCCATATCCACGGTGTAAACCACTTCCTGTGCCACCTCAATTCATTATAAAACGTGCATTCTACACGCTTAACATCCTCTACCCCGGCACCGCCGCACGCTTCCCGACACAACCTTCCCAGCATCTCCGCCATCCTCAGATACACCCCGTTCAAATCCGCCGGCACCTCCGCATTGACCACGCAACTTACATCACCCTCCGCGAAATACGCCGTCATTTCGCGTGCCGCTTGCATCGCGGCTGCCTTATTTGCTTCCCGCGTATTTGCACCCAGATGCGGCAGCATCACATCCGCCACGCCTGCGCTCGGTTGTTCTCCCGCTGCATCCTTCGGATGTACATCCGTACAATACACCAACTTCTTCCCCCCATCCTTCAACTCTTTCAACGCGTCTTCGTCCACTACACCGTACCTCGCGCAATTGACCAACACCGCTCCGTCCTTCATCATGCCGAGTAATCTACCATCCACCATTCTACGAGTTCCCGGTCCGCCGGGTACGTGAATCGATACCACGTCCGCACGCCCGAACATCTCTTCCAATCCCACAGCCTCCGCGCCTATGCTCCTTGCTCTTTGCTTCGATAAGAAATGATCGTATCCGAGTACTTTACATTCAAAGCCTTCCAATCTCTTTACCAACATCCTACCTATATTCCCGAGTCCGACTATCCCCACGGTCTTTCCCGTTAATTCTCGCCCCATATACGCCTTTTTATTCCACTCCCCTGCCCTCGTTGTCACATCCCCCGGTACGACATATCTGTACGCTGCCAACACCATCGCCACCACTTCCTCCGCCACGGCATTCGCATTTGCGCCCGGCGTGTTCATTACGTCTATCCCCCTTCCCCGGGCATACACATAGTCTATGTTATCGTACCCTGCCCCGGCTCGTATGATACACTTCAACCCGGGCATCGCGTCCATCACTCCTGCAGGTACCTTCTCCGACCTCACGATGAGACCCACCGCGTCTCCGTGTTCCTTCACCAACTCATCTAATCCCTTTCCCTCCTCCTGCACTACTTCATAACCGGCTGCTTTCAACATAGCACCGGCCGCTTTATCCAATTTCGTTGCTATCAATATTTTCATATTTCTGCGTTGTAATAGTTAAAAAGTTAATTTTTCTCCAGCAAAAAGAGATACTCCTTTACCCGTAGTTTCCGGTTCCTTAAATTTCTACACCCCCTGAAGGTATTATACCCCCTAGCCATTACTTCCAATCTACCCATGTCACTTAAATGATCCACCATCTCATCGTATCCTATAAATCCTTCAGAGTTATACGATATAAGCACATACTTCGCCGGACATTCTTTTACCAGCGCAAACAATTCCCCCTTGACCCTCGCTCGCTTGTTATACGGTGATCTATTCCAGTCTTCCGGTATTCCCGAAACCCCGGATGCTTTCTCGGGTTTCTTGTAATTCGTCACGAGATTCAGCATAAAATAATTTGAACCGTACGGGTGCTGATTATACGGAGGGTCCAGATAGGCTAAGTCCAGCTCGGGTGCCTCCCGTACGGCTTCCCTCGCATTCTTTTGCGTCACATGATATCTTACGTCGTACCGCGACCACACCGGCATCTTCAGCTCTATCTCCCCGCGTATCCTTACCAACGCATTCTCCCCACGCCCTCCGAATTGTCCCACGCCTTCCTTATTTTTGTAGAATCCCTTAAATACTCCGGACGTATTAGCGTGTACGCTCGCTTCGTACAACAGTGGCCCCAAGTAAAACACTCTCAACTCCGACGGTATCTCATCGATCAACTGCCTCACCGTGTCGATATACATTGCGTTCCGTCTCGTATAAAACACGCGTTCGCCGGGTTTAATCTCATCATCGACCTTCGGCGCGTACATCTCGGATATAAAACCATCCCTCAATCCGTGCCGCACCTGCTCCTGTATCCAATCATAGTACCGTTTTACTTCTTCTGCATCCACTTCCCCACGATTCGCTAGGTAACATTCATTCAATACCCTTACATAATCTTCCAAATCATTGCTATACAACTCATTCGCACATCCCTTCAACATTCGCGACACTACTCCGGACCCCGCAAACACGTCCATACACCGCAACTTCCTTCCCCCCAATCTTTCCCGTACCGCGTCCACCCCCCTTCCTATAAATTCCAGCAGTGCGCGTTTATTCCCGATGTAGGTTATTACCTGCTCGGTCAGATACCGTTCATCATCAACTTCTACACACCCGCTTCCTGCGAATAAATCGTCCGCTGACATTGTCCTTTATCTTTCAATTTCATGTACAAACAACCCGGAACGCAGCTTCGGTTCAAACCAAGTGCTCTTTGGCGGCATTATTTCGCCGCTATCCGCTACCCTAAAGAGGTCTTCCATAGTAACCGGATAGAGTGCAAAGGCTACTCCGGCTTCACCTGCCCGGCGTTCCAACTCCTGTAAACCGCGTATCCCTCCCACAAAATCTATCCGAGTATCAGTCCTTGGATTCTCTATCCCGAGTACGGGGGCTAGTAAATTCTGCTGCAATATATCACAGTCGAGACTCCGTATCGGATGACTTTCATCAAAGCTTCCGGGTTTTGCGATGATACCGAACCATTGTCCGCCTAAATACATACCGAATTCGTGTTTTTTACGCGGTACCCACGCCCCCGGCGCGTCCGCCTTCCGTACGCTGAAGTTCTCTCCCACGAGACGCAGGAATTCTTTCGGACTGTGTCCGTTCAAATCCGCCACCACACGGTTGTAGTCCATGATAAACAGGTCTTCATCGCAAAAAGTAACCGCCATAAGGTAGTTAAATTCTTCCTCGCCGGTAAACTCTGCGTGTGCTTTTCTTCGTGCAGCCGACACCGCTGCGCTGCTCGCCGTCCTGTGGTGTCCGTCCGCTATGTAAAGGGTGGGTACTTCCTCGAATCCGCGACGTATCGCGTCTATCACTGTTTGTTCGTCTACAACCCACAGGTAGTGTATCACTCCGTCTTCGCTCTTTATGTCGTACTCAGGTCGATGGAATTTAATCCATTCCCTCATTATCGCGGTCAGCCCTTCGTGTTTTCTGTATGCCAAGAATACCGGTTCCGTCTGCGCACTGCACGCATCGAAATGGCGTATTCTGTCCAATTCTTTTTCTTTGCGTGTGAGTTCGTGGCGTTTGATGGTGCCGTTCAGATATTCATCGACGCTTGCACATCCTACGATTCCGGTCTGTACCCTCCCCCACATCACCTGACGATAGATGTAGTAGCAAGGCTTCGCGTCTTTCACCAAGAATCCGCATCGGATGAATTCCTGCAAATTTTGAGCGCTCTTTTCATACGTTACTTCTTCGTGTATTGCATCCGCTCCGGTGTCGATATCCGCCCGACATATATGCAGGAAGCTCCCCATATTCCCCGCCGCCATCTTTACGGCTTCATCATGACTCATTACGTCATACGGTAAACACGATACCTCCTCGGCGTATTCCCTCGGCGGTCTTATTGCTGCAAACGGTCTTATTGTTGCCATATCTTTTTTATTTTTTTGGAATTTCCTGTATATTTATTTGCTTGGGTGCCGGTCCGTGAATAAGGATCACTTGTCCCCCCCCCCTCGCCGGATATTTGTCATCCCATGTTATCTTATTCCCCGTAAATGTTATATTTTCAGCAGATTTTATCGATAAGAGAGGTACCCGATGTGTTAAAAATGTGTTTCCTTTAATTTCGATATTGCGGTGGTACCTCTCAGTTTGCTTCGCTAGTTCTCTTACCTCCGGACATATCGCTATCACGGCATCCGTAAATTGATACCCGGCAGTTAAATTGTGGTCAAAGATGTTATTTACAATTTTGACATCTCTACAGGCACCGCTTTCGTACCATCCCTGTGCGTCTCCGGCTAATAATATCGCGCTTCCATGCGAACGTATAAATTTGTTATCTTTTACGAGGACACGCTTGGGGGTTGTAAAAAGCGCACCGCGTGCGCGATTGTGTCGCACGGTGTTACCGATGAATTCTACTTCCGGGTACCAATCCGCATTCTCTACGGCATCACCTTCTCCTATACCTTCGGGTATGGGTTCTTCCAATGTCAGGCGTACGTGCCGCGGGTCTATCATTTCCGCTTTTTCCACCCGTCCGAGCGGGGTGATGTTTTCCAAGGTCTTGCCGCGTATGAATTGCACGCGTTCTCCGTCCATAAAGACTTCAAATCCTATGGATTGTCCGTGCATGTATTTGGCAATAAGGCACGTCGGACTTTCCACTTTTTCAATGCCCAAACAGGTGGAATGTACGTTGATGGCATCGTCCATCATCCCTTCGTAGAGAGCATTTTCTACGTGAATGAGCCCACGACAATTAGAAAAATGGGTAGCATCTGCCGATACAGTGTACACGCGTCCCTTGGATCGTATACATCCGCCTCCCTTTATGGTGATTCCCTTACTCCGTTGTGCCAATAATCCCATACCTTGACTGTCGGAAAAGATGACATTGATGAGTTTCGTGCGTACCGCTCGATAAAGCACCATGGCGGGGTGGGGACGTGAGCCGTTTCGCATGACAACTATCTGACCTATTTCCAACCCCTCCTTTCCGGCATCGATGTCAAAGCGTACTTTGTCTTTATCCGTCTGCTCCGCTTTATCGGTCCACCCCATATCACCGCTCCCCGTACGGGGAACCATCGGTCCATCCGCTTCAAACGGCAATGCCATGCTCACTCCTTCTTCCCCATCCTCTCGTAAAATACGAAATTTCCCATCCTGTACCTTCCATCGAAACATTTTAGGTATCTGTACAGTCGTTTTTCCGTCTTTTATTTCACATATTTTCCCTTCTACATAAAAGGGTGCTGCGTACCGCACGGTAAAGTTGCGTAGGGTAATTCCGGTGCTATCCTGTACAAGCACGGGTTGCATCTTGCCGTGAAAGATAAAGGTGCACCCTTTGCCGTCTAAGGTCACATTTTTTTTGTTGACGATCGGTATTCCTACCGGTATGTCTCGCTGTTGATCGTGGTTGGAGACATAAAAATTCATTTTTGGGGAGGTACTTGGGTAGATGTGGTATCTCCCCTTTTTCAGGGTGATGGTACTCCCCTCCGCCGCTGCCTGAATCTTTTGCCGTATCTGCGGTCCGGAATCTGCCGGTAAGTCCGCGGCTTTGACCATTGCCCCCAATAGAAGCACACTCGCTCCCACTATGATCTTTCTTAATACGTTCATTGTTGTAATGTGCTGTATAGTAGGAGTAAAGCATCTAACAAATCCTGCGATTCATAGTAATTCGCGGCGGCTAAGCGTTCTCCTTGTACGCGTAAGTGGTCGTTTAACTTTCGTATGATGGGTAAGTACCGATTTTCGTAGACACTCATTTCTTCCGGACTTCGTAGGGGTAAGGTCGGTACCATCTGCCCCCATTCACGTAACGCCCGCATAATCTCTACAATCACCGGTACGGCGATCTTTGCCTCAGTTTCATCTCTTACGCCTTCCATCACTTTGTATAACTTGGCAAGTAAGATGATCCCCGTCCGTATGTGTTTTTCTTCCGGCGGTAGCTTATCATCCTGCTCGCCTACCTGTTGGTCCGCGGGCAGGGTTATCTGCTGCGCCCCGGCTATGAGCGGCAGAACTCCCGCTACCGCAGCCGCATATCCGGTAACTTTTATGAATCTAACAGTGAACATAATATGCTGAAAGCACGAAAAAACGGTATTTCTTCGTAACATCTTTCTCTTTGCAGTCGGTAAATGTTTGCGAAAACATTTCCCCACGTTTCTCGCATGCTGCGTTCGTATTTTGCGCTTACTTCCTTTGCGTCTTCCGGTCGTAGTTTGTCTATGCTGCCGATCTCTCGTCGGATCTCTCCCACGCGTGGCAAAATTTCCTGTAAAGCAGCCGTATTCTCCGCCGCACTCTTTTTGTCTTTGACTTTATCCAGCACTTCCGTCAAGTCTTTCCCGAGTTGTATATATCGACTGAATACCGCGTCAATTTTTTCGGTTGCTCCCACAGTCTCTCCATGTATGCCAACTACAGGTACCACCCAGAGTAGCACGGTAAACAACATTTTTAAAACACACCGAACCCCACCCGAAGCTCGCCTTTTCGTGCTGCGTGCGGTGTGCCCCATACCTGTGTTATCGGCTGTCATCTCTGCATCTTCTTCTGTCACTTTTCCTTCAAACCTGTCTTTGTGTGGTTTCCACCTTCAATTTCACGGAATCCTCGGATTAGCTGTCCTCGCCGTTTTCTTGCGTTGCCGACCGTGCAACCCCGTCGCACTTAACTGATTGACGTCGTGCTACGTACATCGCACATCTTGCCTTCTCATCCCAGTAATTCCGGGCGACATATCCTTCGCTTAGCGCAGAGCTGTCATCTTTGCTGGGACAGATATGTCCTTCCTTCTCTGCTTCTCTTCCTCCCTTGCCTTCCTTGTTTTCTTCAAGAAATTCACTGATGCTGCTTTCTACGTCGTCCATCAATCTTTCTATGGCTTCTAGTATGCGTTCCCTACTTTGCGTGCTGCGTCGAATAAGACTTTCCGTCTTTGCCTGCTCGCGATTGCGCGCACGTAGTTCTGTCCGTATCTCATCAATTTGTTCCTGTAGTTTTTCTTGCTCTTCATCGCTCAATAATTCCTTACGGAATCGCCGAACCTGCACTACAGCTTCACTACCTTTGAGCACTTCCTCCGCTTCTTCTACCTGCCCTTTCTCCATTAGTTGTGCCACTTCGTCTAGCTTTTGCCAACAAGCTGTCAGTATTTTCTCTGTTTCGCCCTGCCCTTCCGCTCGTTCACCGGTCACTTCTTTTTCTATCCGCGCTACTGTTTGATTGAGTACTTCATACACCCGTAAGTTTCCCTTGACGGGCGCATAGATGTCCTTCCGTATATCTTTCTTTTCTTTCTTGAGTGTGGTCTCGGTGTGTTGATAGACTCTCTCCTCTGTCTTTTCTATTCTTTCTTTTTCCTCCGCGCTTCTCTTGTCCTGCGATTTTCTAAGTCCATCCTCCGTTCGTTTCCATTGTTTTAAATGTTTGCCAAGTACCTCTAAAAATACTTTTTTTGCCGCTTTATATTCTTTGAGTCCTTGGTATTTTTCGCGGGCTTTCGTAAATAGGTACATCCCCTCTATCTGCTTGCTCTCAGAGTGTGCTTCTAATTCACTCTGTATTCGCTTAAGTATTTTTTTCCCTTCTTCTATGTATGCCATGCGTTGCTCCGCTGTTACAATCTTAAACTCAAAAGGTTTGTTGCAAAGCTCTTTCTGTTTCGTTTGCAGGGTCTTGAGTTCCTCGGTCAATTTAACTGCCTCGGGTAGTCTTTCGCCGACTAGCTTGGTGAGACGCTCGTATTCTCGTTGTACAATGCGTGTGGGCTCCTGAATTTCTTTGTATTTCGCTTCGATCTTTTCCAATCGTTCCCGGATTTGTTCTAACTTTTGCGCATCGCCTTCCTCTGTGCTCACTTCTTCCTTCACCATTCCCGAGTGCTCCGTTTCATCCGCTATCAACGGTCCCCCGTATGCCAGCATCAATATCGTCGCTACTATTACCCCTACTTTCATGTCGCCTTGCATTTTACCTCGTCTCTCCCCACTTCGCAATCTCATTTTTCAGCTCCTCGGCTACTTTGTTTCCCACCGTCTCAGGTGTCGTCCGCGCTCCGCGTTCGATGCGCCGTATCGCTACTTCCCCGGTCACAAAATACACTACCCGTAGCTCTATTTCATAGTGCCGTAGCATGGCATAGCCCCCGACCGGTATCGAACAATTTGCACCGAGTGCTGCTAAAAAGGCTCTCTCCGCTCGCACAATTGTTTCGCTCGGTTCATGGTTGATGCTGCGTACTATTTTATACATGTCCGTGTCTCCTCGCCTTGTTTCCACAGCTATAGCTCCTTGGCATAATGCCGGCATAAAGCTGTCTTTGTCCATATCTACTAGGGTGAGTCGCATCTTTTCCGACATCTCATCCCGTAAGCTGCCCAATCGGTCTATCCCGGCTCGCGACAACAGTATAGCGTCCATCCCGCGACCTTCAACCAATTTTCGTAAACGCGTCGTAACATTCCCTCGCAGTTGAACCGTACGGGCTCGCCCACTCCAGTATGTACGTACCAAAGCTGCCCGTCGTACACTGCTCGTGCCTATCACCGGTGCATCCATGTTCGCTCCGCGGCGTATCACTAGAGTATCCCGGATATCCCCCCGTTCAAGTACTGCCGCTATCTGCACGCGTTCATCTATCTCTCCAGGTAAGTCTTTGCAGCTGTGTACAGCACAGTCTATCTCTCCACATGCCAGCGCCTTCTCTATTGCAGCCGTAAATACTCCCTTATCCGCTTTACCCGCTGCCCCACTCGCTTTATTGACTTCACACAGCGGCAAATCTACACGCTCATCTCCAACTGTCTTAATCTTTACTATCTTCACCTCCAACCCCGTATCCACTCGATGGAGCGCATCTCCTACCATCTCCGCCTGCTTCACCGCTAATTCACTCCCACGCGTCCCTATGCGGATCTCTTTTTTCATGCCCATATTCTACACCTTCACCCTCCACTTGACAAGACTGAACCGCAGTCCCACCTCAGCCCACCACGATACCCTCCACCCCGCCTCCCAGCCGCACTGTTGCCACGCGATGAGGTCATCACTTTAAATTTATTTGGGACAGGTGTGAACGCCGAACTTACGGCTACCAATGCTCCGCCCAATTACCGCCTTCGTGTCCTCCCCCTAGAATGAGGTCATCTTTTCACCTTAAAATCCAAATTCTACACAATGTTGGGTTGGTCCTGAAATAGCAGGGAGGTGATTTGAACACCCGACCAAAGGCTTATGAGTCCTCTGCTCTACCACTGAGCTACCCTGCCGTGCACACGCGAGTATAATCTCACACCCGCACTTTGTCAAGCTTTTTTCTCAATTTTTTTTTCGTCTGTGCCCCGTATAGTCAAAAACATCGGAAAGGCGGGGTGCCGGAGTATGCCGAGGCGAGAGTTACGTTGCAATTTTACCTCATATCGAGTATGGGTACCAAGAGAGGGTCTTGGGGACCGACATACCGGGAAAGAGGTCGGAAAAGGGTATTATCTTCCAATTGTTCGAGGATTTGAGCGACCCACCCCGCTACACGTGCAATAGCAAATACTGTGGTAAACATACGGGTCGGAATACCCAGACTGTAGTAAACCGTCGCAGAATAAAAATCAACATTCGCATTAAGTTTTTTACGATCACGAAGTATTTTAGCTATCATGTCACTCATACGTATCCACTTGGGTTCCCCTATCGTCTGAGTCAGTCGTATAGCGATGCGTCGCAATTGCGGTGCCCGTGGATCAAGTGTTTTATAAACTCTGTGTCCGATCCCGAATATCTTTTCATGCCGCGCCAGTTTGTCATTGACGTATGCTTCCACATTCTCCTCACTCCCGATTTCTTTGAGCATCTCTATAACCGCTTCATTTGCCCCACCGTGTAGCGGTCCCTTCAATGTCCCAATCGCGGAAGTAATACAGGAATACATATCTGAAAGCGTAGAAGCGGTAACTCGGGACGAAAATGTCGATGCGTTCATCCCGTGATCCGCATGTAAAATATATGCCACATCTAGGATATGAGCTTCGTTCGGATCGGGTTCCTTCCCTTTGAGCAACCAAAGAAAATGCGCGGCTTCATCCAAATCCGTACGTATCGGCGGTAAATCAAGTCCTTGACACGTCCGATAATAATACGCCGCCATAACAGGTAATTTAGCTATCAGCGAAAGCCCTATCTCCTTCATCTGCGTGGGGTCTTTCGTACGATCATCGTACATTCCCAGCATAGATACGGCTGTACGCAGCGCACTCATCGGTCTAGCTGTTTTTGTCGCTGTCTTAAAAAAATCCAAGATAGGTTGAGGGAGCTCACGATCAGTACGTAAACGCCGACGTAATCCTTCAAGTTCCTGACGATTAGGTAAGTGCCTGTTGAGCAGAAGATAAATAACTTCTCCGTACGAACACAAATCAACCAAATCCTCAATATCATACCCGCAATACAGCAAACGCCCCTCCTCGCCCCGCACATCGCTCAGGCGCGTTTCATTCGCTATAACTCCTTTGAGTCCTTTACTGTATATGGGTTGCGGCGGATGCTTCGGGGTACTCATGTATCCTGTCCGGGTTGGCTATAAAAGAATTCGAGAGAATGGTTTATATCCGTCAGCTCACTAAAACGCAGTCTTTCCACGTCTTCCCGCGCACTCATCCATTCCGTTACTGCCTGCCTCTGCTCAGCTGTCACCGCACCGACCCCGTCAGTACATATTATCAACCCGTACGTCTCTCGGTCAACCGAGAGTAACCCCCATACCAAGTGATTCGGTTTCAAACATTCTTCAAGCAATGCATTTACCACATCCTCAGCTCGACCGCTATCACCACCTTTTATACCGAATACGGCATAAAATCCTATCACTGCATATTCCCTTACACGAAATTTTTTTCGAAGTCTCTTCTTCACGGCGCGGTGATGTTACATCACCAATCATAAATTGTCAAGCCACTTTTGCCTTCAAACTCAATAAAATTCTTGCTAATCGCTGCAATACCGCATCTGGGCGCTTTACGCGCGTTTCCCTCGTACCACGGGGGTATCACAACCCTGCGGAAACCTTAAATTCACTTTCCACACGACTCCCCCGGCACAGAGCTGTCATCCGGCACTAACCTTTATTTTATTGGGACGGGCGTGATTCAGAGAGGCAAGTCCCCGGTAGGAGCTTGCCATACATCTCCTTGCTCAGTCCCATTAGCAGAAGGCGCTTCCTCGCCACCCACGCTTGTACTCGTTTTATTTGCATCTGTATCGACCACGGGTCCGGTTGATGCGGGGGTATAATCCGTATCCGTCTGCGGTTGTGCCTTATGCGATACCTTGCGCAATCTTGTGTTCGGAGGGGTTGTAGGAGAAGGCGGTGTGCCATCGGTTGTAAAGTCCGACATATCAACCAGATCGACATAACCTAGGGCATAAAGAACGATGGTGGGGAGGTTATCCCGGATAAGCTCTGAAGTAGGGAAGGTAGCTGCGCCGTCAGGTGTACGCACACTCAGTCGTTTACCATTCAAGCGAGAGATGGTAGCCTGTGTGTAAGAGCGTCCGCGCTTGGTTGAAATATTACCGATGGGGAGCCCCGGAAGAAGACCGCGAGCAACGTTTCTACTATCTCGGTCAGACTGGCGGATCTCATGTTGAAGAGCAAGGACACGATTTTGCTGATCGGAGATAGAAGCACGTAGTTGGTCATTAAGTTGAGAAAACTCTGCCAGTTTATTTTCCAAATGTGCAAGTTTACGTCGCATGAGTATTTGCTCATCGGCATGATTGGCAGCTTCCTGCAAGGCTTCCCTCTGTTCACAAAGTTCCATGCACTCAGCCTGTGTCAATTCCATAACCCCCGGTACACGATAGCGTTCCCACTGTTTCTCGAGATAATACCCCCCACCGAAAACAACCCCTATCACCATGAGCACCAGTAGTGTATCCAGCACCACCCCCGCCCACTTCAATGTGCGCTTGTCCACATCTTTCGATACCTTC
The DNA here is from genome assembly GCA_964545935.1 of uncultured Akkermansia sp. Taxonomy (GTDB): domain Bacteria; phylum Verrucomicrobiota; class Verrucomicrobiia; order Verrucomicrobiales; family Akkermansiaceae; genus Akkermansia. The sequence continues at coordinate 125,039 of CAZJIH010000001.1, forward strand.
TCCTCTACCTTGGAACCTACCACCTTGCCGCGTGCCGCACCCTTAGGAAGCGTCGAAATCTGTGCGCCGGTATCATCCCCCTTCGACCGCACATCAGCCTTATCACCGGGCTTTTCCGTACTCGCTGTACGCGACGACGTAGCAGGTTCAGGACGCTCCGGCAGTGGCGGTATAGCAGATGATTTTTTTGCTGCTACTCCACCCAGCGGTATGGACGTTGGATGGGAATCATCATTTTTTTGACTAGTTGAAAGACTCATTATTCGTTCTTGATGGATGTGACAATACCGTTCTGTAGCTCACGAAATGATTCACGGAAAGAATCTAAGCGTCCCTCAAGTTCTATACGACGCATACTTATCTCGGTCTCCTGTGCTTTTAATGCCTTGAGCGTTTCATACGCCTGCACAACTTCTTTGTTTCGCGCATCTATCTGCTCCTGCAAATTCGGCACATCCTCCCCGGCTTGCTGTATCCGACTCTTCATCTCCGCTATCTCCTTCCTCAACTCTGCATTGCGCTTCTGCATATCCGTAAGCTTTTGGATATTAGGACCCTGCGGTTTGCACGCCGTGACAACGCACGCCACACAAGCGCAAATCCATATTATGACATTTCTCTTCACGCGCAACATTGTGCCCGACATTTTCCCATACGTCAAGGAAAATCGCACCATTATCCGGATTTCTCCCCCAAAAATTCCATGCATTCTCCTTCCCTTTCGCCACTACAGAAATTTTACTTAGACTGCTTCTTAGCTAATTTACGTTCTTCCGTCAACTGCCAAGTCCAATCCCAACGATTCAAGGAAGTTAGGCAAGCGGCTAAGAGCTCGACACATGCCTGTATATCCGATTTATGTG
>CAZJIH010000002.1:0-60582 GCA_964545935.1 uncultured Akkermansia sp.
CGGGAAGAAAGGGATGTTTGTGAACCAATGCTGTATAGCTCATTTTAAATGCAGTGCCCTCATGTGAGGCACGTAGTATCAGACTATCAAGTACTTAGATTTTCCTGATCTCAAAATATGACAAGCACTTCTTGTCATTTTTGCTCCCGGCGCTTTGACATAATTTATTTTTTTTGAGGGAAAACGCAATTTTTAGCTTGCAAACTGCATTTAAAATGAGATAATCTAGCGGTGTAAACACCTGCAAGGCGATGTATCGACCCGAGTGGTCGGTGGTTGCTTCGCATTCTATCAACATATTAAATAATTACAGACTATGAAAATTCATCTACCCGTAGGACTCCGCAAGGCTCTCTTGGCTTGCCTTGCCGCTGTTGCAATGCCTGCTGCCCTCCCGGCTACCCTCGGCACGGCTTCCGGGGTGGCGGCGACTATTGCCCTGTCTGCACTCACTGCTCAACAGACAGCGGCAGATACAACTGTAACCAAGAACGCTGAATGGGCTACCTTCGTTCAGGATGCGGAAAAGAATAAAGCCGGTGAAAAAGTTATTCTCCAGCAAGCGAGTAACGGTAGTATATTCTTCGGACACTTGGTGAATGGGTCTGATGTCGATGAAGAGATTCTTGCGGACGTGGAGATTGCGGCGGATTTGGTACTTAACAATGGGTACAGCAACACCAATAGCCAAACCGGACCGAACTACACATTCAGCGGGGCGATTACCGGCTCAGGTAACTTTAAGCTCGCCGATAAAATTCAAAGACAGCACTACAAATTCACCGGTGACATGAGTGGATGGACGGGGAATTTTGAAATCACCGGCGGATCAGGGGAAGACAGCATAGAATTCTCCGGGGATGGGTTTGTATCATCCGAGGGAAAGATCACGCTTACTGCCGGTAACAACAGTAAGTTGATCGCGGACGGGGTGACACTCAAAAACTCCGAGATAACTGCGTCGCTTCTGGAAATAAGAGGTGATGTAACCTTCAGCGGAAACAGCGGACAAAACATCACCATCAACGGAGCTACCACCATTGGGCAGGGAGCAACACTGACGTTGGGGGCGAATACCGAAATGCACCTAGCGAGCTTGGCAGCCAATTCAACCCTGACAAAGCTGACGATGGGTGCCGGGTCAGAGTTCGGTTTGGGAACCGGGAGTCTGAGTATCGACACGCTCGTGCTCAACGGGGACAACGCTAGTTTGGCGATGGATGTGACCGGGGGCGCGACGCTCTCTCTGGTCACACTCACGGCGGACAATCACCACTTGACGATCTACCTTTCCGGCATCACAAATGAGCTCATCGGTACGGAGGGCTATGCCCTTTTCGGTGACAGCGGATGGAAGGCAGAGTGGAAAAATTTGATCTCGCTGGTCACCGATGCCGGACGTGCCTTGCAGGTGAATGAGCAAGGAAGGGTCGTTTGGATGTATGAGTTGCAAGATCTCACGTGGACAGGAAGCGATGGCGCAAGCCTTACTTGGACGGATGGTGGCAGCGAGTGGGACAACAACGAAACCTTCCACAACGGCGACAATATTACACTGACCGGGAGCGGGAGTTCGGCAATGCAGGTAAACGTCACCGGGGGCATTCTGACGGGGAATCTCATCATTTCTGGCGATAACACCGGTGGGTTTACTTTTGCGGCGGCGTCAGGCGGCGGTACCTTGCATATCGGCGGAAACCTTTCTGTTTCGGTGAATACTGCTTTCAACATGGAGGTAACCCTAGATGGGACGGTCACATTGAGCAATAACGCCGAGCTGACGGTGCACCAGAATTTTCACTTTGGTGCCGGTGAAGGCTTGACAGTGGACGGCACGGGAACCTTCAAAATTGACCTTCAAGCCAGTGGAGCTGAATTTGACGCAGCCGGGTATTCCTTTGCCGAGGGTATTGCTGTGAAATGTGATAGCAACACTGGTGGATGGGGATATCTTAAAAACCTGAATGTGCTGGGTACCCTGAAATTGACCGGAAAGGAAGTTGTGCTGCGGGGCACCAACGTGATCACGGATCTGGACGCGTCCGGTCTGAACGTGGATGGTGCACATATTACCTTCGAGAGGAATGTCTCCACCACCTTCAAGAACAAGGTGACGATGGATGCTGCGGGGCTGGATGTACGGGACGGCACGGTGATACTGGAACAGGGCGCGGACGTGAAGTACTTGAATATGAGCGGGGGTACGCTGAATGTGACTGCCGGTGATTTGAGTGTTACCGGCGCAATGTCACAGAGCGGGGGTACGGTAAACCTAGGCGGACATTTGAAGGCGAGTAGTAGTACCCTTACCCTCACGGGCGGTAAGCTGGTGCTGCAAAGCGGCACAGCCACAGACAATACGCTGGGGACACTTACCCTGGGCGGAAATGCAACGCTGGGTTTCAGCTTGGTCGGCGACAGTTTCACCGGTTTGACTTTGGGGACACTCACGCCCGGTGATCATACCCTGACCCTTGATTTGGGACCGGAGCTGGCGCAATACTTGGCAAAGCAGGAAGGTCCTGTCACATTTGATCTCTTCGATGGTAATGCCACAAATACTCTCAAGCAGGCAAAGCAGGACGGGCACTTGACCCTAGCGAAAGCAGCCTATGGTTACACGTGGGATGTGAATGATCAGGGACAGCTCGTCTTCTCCGGAGGACCGTCTACCATTACATGGAGCGAGACACAACACCAAGGACAGCCATTGGTCTGGGAAAACGACAATGGGGAAGGACGCTGGGACGGGGGAGGGAATTTTGCGGCATGGAACAAGGTGGAGTTGACCGGGAATTCCGCGACAGACAAAACGATCACCTTGAAGGGGACCATCCAAGCCAATTCTGTGACCATCAGCGGGGGTACCGGCAAGTTTGTCTTCGGGAGCGAGGGAAACGGGAGCTTAGAAGCGGCGGACATCACGGTCGGCGTGAACACAGACTTCAATGCCGGGGTGAGTGTAGTGAGTTCGCTGACTGTACAGAACGGGGTGACGGTCAATGTGGGGGATACCGGCTCGCTGCAGATGCAGGACGGGGCGAGCATCACTGTGGGCAACGGGTCAAACTTGGTGATTGCAGCGGGGAAACTTTCGCACGGAGGGGAAGTTCTGCAAATCAACTATAACGGAGAAGAGGGAGGTAGTGGTGGGGTGGAGATAAAGTTGGGAGGTAACCAAAGGATAACGGGAATCAGCGGTGGCAAGGGCGTCAGGCTTAAGTTGAATAATACCGCGTCTTGGGCATATTTTCAGAATATCTCGGCACTGGAAGAAGTGGTTGTTGCCGGTGCGCAGGTTATTTTAGAAGGTACAAATCGGCTTGCGGGAGTGACTGATAATGGAGAGAATCTCCCCAGTGATCTCGTCATTGAAAGCGGGTCTGTTACGACTCTCACGGGGGACCTGAATCTTTTGGCTACGGCATTGGATGTTCGGGATGGTCAACTTGTGATGGAAAGCGGCACGATTAACGTAACAAGTGGTTTGTACTCGAACACCCAACATTCTCAGTGCGGCGGATACGTTAAGGGCATAGATTTGGTCACCACGGTTGCAAGCGGGACACGGACTTATACCGGGGCGATGGAGCTTTCCGGCAATCTCACGAAGAAGGGAGACGGCACGCAGGAACTTCAAGGTGGTACAGGTAATAAGATTTCGGTCACCGGGACGGTTACCGTCGAAGCGGGTGCGTTGAACTGGGGTAAGGCGGATTTGGAATCTTCCATAGGTACACTCACAGTCAGCGGCGGCACCTTCAAATTACTCGGGGGTACTCTGACAGTGGGTAGCATCACATCCATGAGCGGGGGTGCTTTGCAAGTCGGGAGCGGAACGTTGGAGCTCACCGATGCGAAAGGTACTACCCTCACCGACCTTGCGCTTGGGGAGGGTGCTACAGCGGGGAATTTGGTTGTGGACACAGGAAGTTTTACCATTTCCGGCGGATGGACATGGGGAGACGGCAGCACACTAACACTATGTAGCAACGGGCAGCAGATTACGCTGAGCGGGATTGACGATCTGAACGGTACCACGGCTGCCGAGGGGCACAAACTTACCATCGACTTAACGAAGGATTTTTTGGACGGTGATGGAAGTCACGAACGCTGGGTTCAACTCTTTACCTCGACATTTCAGGGAAGCTGGGTAGACTACTTTACTTTCACGGTAGAGGGCAAGGAACCGGGAGTAGGCAACTACGACGGACTTACGCTCCAAGTTGATGGGCGTCTGACATGGAACAGGGACGTGTTGTACTGGGGAGGAGACAACGAACCGGAACTCACTTGGGGCGGAAATAACGGCGGGAAATTCGACACTAACTCGGACGGAACCGGAGAGGCAGGATGGGCGGATAAGATGGATGTCCACTTTGTAGGCAGCGGTGGACCCGATCGCACTGTATGGCTAGCGGGAAATATCATCACAGGTTATTTTGATGCAGTGGGAGACGGTGCGCGGGCAAAGTTTACCTTCACATCCGATGCGGATAATTCTCCCCGCACTCTCACGGTGGGAGAAGCCATGCGACTCACGAACGCCGACCTCAACTTCGGGAAAGATGTTACTCTCACGGTGGCACGCGGCGTGAGCTTGGATGACAGCACGATGAGCGTGGGGAATATGCGTGTGGAGGGAGGCGGTATATCGTTGAACAACAGCACACTGAATGTGACCGAAGAAGCAGATGTTGTCGGTGAGCTGACCGGTGCGAATAACAGCACCCTGAAGGCAGACGGGGGACAAGTGACACTCCGGGGGAGTGTGGCAGGTTTCTCCGGCACATTGGACACCGGGACGGATGGCACGATCACACTGAGCTCGACCGGGGAGACGGGATTCAAGGGGAAACTGACCGGAACCGGCACACTGGGGACGGAGAGTAGTAGTGTAACCTTGGCGGGGGATTTGAGTGAGTTCAGCGGTACACTGGACACCGGGACGGATGGCACGATCACACTGAGCGGGGATGCGGTTAGTGGTGATGTCGGTGTGAAGGCGGTTGGCAGCGGCACGCTGGCAGTGGACGGAGGGGACGCGGATGTGACATTCAGTGGTACAGTGAACGGCGTCACCCTGAAAAACGCCGGGATTGGGGAATTGACTGTAACATCACAGGCGAGCAATGGGAACGGCACGAAATTGGACGGCGGGGAAGGTGGAATCACCTTGGGGACTGCCGCCGGAGTGCTTACGTGGAACGGCAAAGAAGTGACCGGCGGCGTCATCACGCTGTCCAATGTGACGCTGGCGGCGGGCGGCTTGACAAAGGCACCGGGAGCCAAAGTGTACGTGGACACCGCGATTGCGGCGGGGGTCAATACCGTGGCGCGCTCTACGACCCCGCAGGGTGGTATCGTCGATGTAAACGGGATGGGGATCGGAGACTTGGATGGCATCACGGTGAATGAGCACGGGCGGCTTACGGGAGTCAGCGGGGGAACATACAAAGTGGGCAAGGATAAGGAACTCACGCTGCACTTCACGGCGGAGAATTGGGGGAGCGCGGATTCGGCTGCACTTATCGAAGGCAGTGGGTTCAACATTGAGCTCGACAGCGGTGACGCGGATGCGCAGGGACTGCACCTGAGGATTAACGATATTGAGATAGTAGAGGCAATTCGCAGCGCAGCAGGAGATGAAGACGGGGCGACGCTTTACCTGCGCGCGCTCAACGGTGGGACATGGAACGCGGGGAAAGTCGGGGTGACCGTCGATTGGGAGAAAGAAGGCGGCTTGATGGATATCTTGGTGTCGGCGTACGAATTTACAGACGATGGTTTAACGATTACCGGCAGCACACGCGACATCTACATTGTGATGGATGGCGAGCATAGTGACAGCGCGACCTCGAACTCACCGGCGGATTTGGCGGAAAAACTGGCGACGGTAGTGACGAAAGGGAAGACACTCACCCTCAATTGGTCAGGCGTGGGCACGGTGCGTAACCTGCTGGGGGAGGAAAATTCGCATCTGGTCATCAACGCTTCCGACGGACAGGGGCTGACCGTGACTCTGGAAAACGCCTACCACAAAACGATCCACGATGATCGGTATCCGGGAGATGTGACGGAGGCGCAGGGGATGGACACTGAGTTCGGTGGGACGATAACGGGCGGGAAGGGGGTGAACATCGTGAAGCGCGGGCTCGGGACGCTGACGGTCGGTGGGGACTACAGCGTAGTCGGCGATACGCGGATAGCAGAGGGAGCATTGCATCTGAAAGGGACGGAGAACACGCTGGGGAGTCTGACCTTTGCGGCGGGTGAGGGTGAGAAGCGCGAGCTTCAGCTGGAAGGAGGGAAGACGAGCGTCGGGGGTATAACGACGAGCGAAGGAGTGACGGGTGCCGCGTTGAAATTGACGGGCGGTGCCGAGCTGACACTCACGGGCACGAGTTCGATGGCAGACGCGACTATTTCATCGGAGGACAACTCAGGCAAACTGAAACTCGGCAAGGGAGCAGGTCTGACATTCACCGAAGGCAAGGGTATCACCGGCACGGCGGTTGAGATGGAAGCGGCGGAACTGGACATGGGAGCGACGCAGAGCACACTGACGAGCCTGAATGGTTCCGGGACGTTGAAGAGCGCGAGCGGCGGGACGGTGACAGTCGGCGGAGGGGAATTCAGCGGGACACTGAGCGGCACGGGCGGCACGCTGGTGCTGAAGGACAAGGTAACCTTTACGTTGAACAACGCGACCGGCACCGGCATGAACGTGAAACTCGGAGCCGGGTCACAGCTGAACATCAATGTGGGTAAGAAGGTCGGAGCTGAAGGAGAGACGCTCGTGTTGGGCGACATCGAGCTCGGGGACGGGTCCGTGAAAGTGGATTACGGGAAGAACGGGATCGGACCGAACTTCGTGCAGGGGAACATCAGCAGTGTGGGAAGCGGAAGCCTCGAGTTTCACAGCGACGGACCGATGGCGAACGGAAAGGTGTATACCGGTCTGACCCTGACTGAAGATTGGCAGGACTTTCTCGCCGGTATTACATACACCGGGGTGGGGAATTTTGTGAAAGACCACGTAGCGGAGAGGGAGGAAGACGGTAGCTTGGTGCTCAACGTGACGGACGCGAAGGAGAACAAGTTTGAGCGGGAGATACCGGGAGCGGGGAAGAACGCGCACGCCGGTGCTCAGATGCTCTGGGAATCTCTGCGAAGTTTATCTCAGACGGATGCGCTTGCCGCTCTGATGTCAAATCCGACCTCCGATTACGCTCGGCTGGTGTACACCCTCGTATCCGATATCGAAAACGGGAAGACCTTCGGGTTAGAACGGACATTCGCGGCGACAGCCGGGGCATCGATCGCGACCCTGACTCCGGCATTCACGCAGGATATCCACCGCCAGCTGACCATGCTCCGGAACCGCACGACCGGGATGTCGACGGATACCCCGACGGACGGCTACGATGAGTTACCGCTGTGGCACGCGTGGATACAGGCGGAGGGCGGATACCACAAGATGGACGCCGACGGCACGGCACCGGGCTTCACGCTGAACAACTGGGGCGGCACAGTGGGGGTGGACGCGGATATTTCACGCGCCACGACGATGGGGCTGGCAGTGACGGCGATGTACGGGGATTTGAAACCTGACGCGGCGGACAGCGCAACGGGAGACCTAGACACGGTCTATCTGAGTGCATTCGCGCGGACGATGCACGGAGCGTGGACACATACCTTCGTGCTGAGCGGGGGCATAGCGGATGCGAAACTCGACCGCACGGTGAGTTACGGCGGCGGGAGCTACCGGACACGCGGAGACACGGACGGGTATGTGGTGGGAGCATTGTACGAGGTAGGTTACACGCGGTTGGTCGGGAAATCCGGTGCGCTCGCGCTGCAACCGATAGCCAATGTCGAGCTGCGGCATGTATCCCTGAGCGGGTACACCGAAAAGGGGAGCGACGCCGGAGTGGACGTGGATGACATGGACATGACCGTGTTGACCCTCGGAGCGGGTGCGCGAGTACAGGCAGCAGTGGGCGAGAACGCCTTCAACCGCAGCAGCGTGTTAGAAGCGAGATTATTGGCGAAGGCGGATATCGGCGATCGTTCCGGCACCACCACGAACGCCATCGTCGGACACAGCAAACGAGCGGAAGTGGAGAGTGCGGAAGTCGGCGCAGTGGGCATCGAAACCGGCATAGGTATCAGCATCCCTCTCGGCGCACAATCCGGCAGCATCTACGCGGACGCCTCACTGGAATGGCGAGACAATTGGGTGAGCACTAACGCGACACTCGGATATAGAATCAACTTCTGAAGTACGAAGTACGAGGTAGCCAAGCTGCGGAGCGACGCGTGCGTGGTGCCGCGGCTTTGCTTCGTAACTAGCTTTGTCTCCCAATACGCGCAACGGAGCGCGCTAGATTCCTCAATCGTCAATCGTAAATCAAAAATCGTAAATGCGGTGGGGAGGAGGGCATCGGGACGGGACTGCGGGCAGGCAGACCCCGGTACCCGCGCGGCATTCGTCGCCACGAACTCCATCGTGCAAGGCGAATCCGTGGCTTGTCTGTGGAAACCGATGACTGAACGTGGGGTGCACATCGAGCACCCGGAAAGCACGCTTGCCGACATCTACGACCCGCTGTTGATGCCGCCGGAGTTGCGTAAAGCACACAAGGCAATAGATGCCGTCGTGAATGTCGCGTACGGGCGAAAGTTCGCGGATGAAGCTTCATGGGTGGCGTGCCTTTTCTCTCTGTACGAACGGCTTACAAACAGCTAAATCACATTTATCCCAAGAAAAATGACCGCCCTGCGGTGAGTGATGGTAGCTGAGGCATGAAAGAGACAGGAAATGTAAATCTGTGAAAAGCAGAAGGTTAAGCGAGAGAGCAATCTTGCCGCGGTTACCATAAATTTTATCGGTGGGGGTGTGAGGCGCAGCTGTACATCTCATTTCAAATGCGATGTCCAGCAAAAAAATGCTTTTCCCTTAAAAAAAAGTGATTTCTGTATCCTAGCAGAGGAAGAAATGATAGGGGAGCATCGCCGATTTAAACAGGACAAATTTTCGTAATCATTTAATTATTATTGTATAATGTTTTCTGCAAAGCACATCGCATTTGAAATGATGTACACTGGGGTGCGTGGGGAGCAAACATCGGGTGCAACGGGGCATGAAAAAAGCTAACGTACAGTATTTTCCGGCATGTACACAAATGGTTCGGATGAGACTATTTTGTGACTACGCCGGCGGGTTCCGGTGTGCAGGGGTGTTGGCATGTGAGCATAAATCGAACTAAAATAAACATTATGAGTCAGGAACAGTATTATTATTCTCCGGATAACGGAGCGAGTTGGGTGGGACCCTTTGACGCGCAGCAGTTAAATGAATTGCGTGCAGCCGGAGTTATTCAACCCACATTCCTTATTCAGTCCGCAGGTGGCGGAGCCATGCAAACAGATCCGCTGTCTCAATTACCGTTGCCACCGTCTTCGAGCTTTCCTCAATCTCAAGGATACCCACAGACACAGGGCATTCTTCCGATGCAGAATTATCAGCAACCTCAAGGATACCCGCAGGCACCGAGCATTTCTCCGGTACAGAATTATCAGCAACATCAAGGTATTCCACTCAGTCAGGGGTACGCACAGTCGCAGTCCAGCACAGGGTACGTGCCGTCATCCTCAAGTGCACCTCCACTCATCAGAGGGTTGTTCACTGTAAGCTTTACCGGTCGCATGCGTCGGAAGGATTATTGGTTGTCGCAGGTTCTCATCTGCGTGATCGCGTTTATCTTTGGTTTTATTATGGGGGCGTCGGCAGATGGTATAGGTGGCATCATTGGATCAGTTGTTGCGGTAGCGATAGGTATATTATTGATTGGTTTGGGAATTGTTGCGCTTGGTATGAGTGTGCGGCGATTGCATGATATCGGAAAAAGCGGGTGGTTGATCCTGCTGAGTCTCATCCCTTATATCGGTAGCATTATCCTGTTTGTTATGTTTTGCATGGATAGCCAGAGAGGAGCCAATCAATGGGGACCGAATCCGAAGGGGTATTAGTATGAGAGAAGGTGACGCAGTTATGCTCCCATAACGCAGGGTTTTAACGCCGGTTACGGAGCAAAGCTGAAGAGCACATCCCCGTACCGGGTGATGTCCTTGCGTGGTTGGGTGCGCTTTTGTCTCAATCAAAAAGGCGGAAGGGAAGTACGGCGAGCGTCGTGGTAGGCATCGGTCGGTTGCGGTTCGGCTGTTACCTCATATCCGAAAATAGCGGTAAAGAGATCGGCTTTGGAACGTAAAGCCATATTTTCTATGGTGAGGTCGTGAACTCCGTTGACCACGAGTTCAAGTCTACGAGCGTTAAAACGTACCGTAAATTGCGAAATACGTTGAGAGTGGGCACGTTCTAAAGCATCTGCCACACGAAGTAAGGAAGCCGATTTTTGCAACCTGAGACGATCATGTTGATCGAGTAAAGCGTAGAAATAATCATCTGTGGTAGGAGCGCCGTGGCGGTGGTAACGAGCGAGCATCCCGATAAATTCGACATCGCCGCGAGAAAGACCGAATAGTTCCGAATTCAGAATGATATATTGACTATGCCGGTGGTGAGCTTTGGGATTGATAAAGGTACCGACTTCATGCAAAATAGCCGCTACCTGCAGCAACAAACGGTCATGACGCGTTAAGTGATGCAGGTCTTGCAGTTGGTCAAAGAGGGAAACTGCGAGTTGGCGTACATGGCGGGCGTGTACTCGGTCCGCTTTGTAACGATCGGCCAGCAGGACGGCAAAGTGAAGAACCTCCTGCTCCAGAGCGAAATTATCTTTTCGACTCGGCAGGAGATGACGTAAAAATTCTCCGCTGTATTTTTCATGAGGGAATAAGAGGCGACTGCAGTGAAACTCCTGAGCAACACTGAGAAAGGTAAGAATTGACGGTAAAAGAGCACCGACCCCGGCATAATTTTCATTGTATTTTTCCATGCGTTGTTCCGGTGTAAGCGAGGCTACCTCTCGTGCCAATTTCTGTAATTCTTCGGTGCTTACCTCCTCTGCGGCAAATAACGGTGCCTGAATCCGATGAAAATCCGGACCGAATACCACCATCATCTCCGGAGTTTCCGGTAAAGCGGATTCGGCATCGTGGTGAAGTTGTTCCACAACCCCGCGTATATGCTCGCGGATGAGTGATGTTTCGTGCTCGGCACTGCTGACTGTAGGGTCGCCGATACTTACTCCCGTACGGTGTGCCCCCATCCGGTAACCGGCATAATACGTAATTCTTCCGTGATCAAAAATTAACAAACGTGTATTCCCGGGACCTACGTGTAAAACCGGTACACATTTCTCCGCTATCTCGTGCCGCTGCTTCAGTACACCCTTCATGGTTAAATAAAGCAACCGCGTCATCTCCCCGTCATCCATCGTTTCCATACTTAACCCGCAGGAATTAAGTAAACGATTCATGATGGTGTCCATAAACCGTATCCCCATCAATACATTACTCGCCAACAATCTCGGCTTAAGTCCTTCCCCGTATTCTTTTAATAATTCACTGTACCCATTGATAATATACACACAACGTTCCATGGTCTCCTGCCGTATCCCACCGCCGGAAAATACATCCTTCGCCAATTCTATCGGTTGACTGAGCACATCGAGCACGCGTATATGACCTGTACTCTTCTCCGCTACCATCATCGTTACTGCGTCAGCACCTATAAATATCACCGCCTGCACACATACCTCTTCCTGTTCTCCTTCTCGCATCGTCTATCTATGTTTATTCTTCCGTGAACCGTAAAACGTGAAAAAATTAATTTTGATGATTGCGGATGACATCCAAGAAACTGCGCAAGGTATGTTGGCGTGTCCATGTACCTATGCCTTTTATATTCATAGCTTCTTCCTCTGTAGTCGGATGAAGGGCGCAAAGTTCACGAAGGGTAGCATTGGACATAATACGGTAAAGCGGTAGGTTGTAAGCGTGCGCGAGTTCGGCACGTACAGCCGTTAGCTTGGTATACAAAGCCGCATCATTCTGCGTGGTCTCCGGAGACGTCTCCGCGCTCCGTTTTGTCTGCTTCTGCGTCGCGCCCGTATCGGCATCGGCTGCCCAACCGCTCGTCGATATCACCACGGGTATCTTCCCACGCATCGTATCCTCACCACGCGCAGACAGACGTATCAACGGAAGTTCACCACCCGTGCTTTCGATATATCCCGCTTCCTGCATCGCGCTGAAGAGCGCCCTCAATTGCATACGCGACATCCCGCTCAGGATACCGTATGTGGAAAGTCCCATAAGGTGAGCCGTTAGTTGGGTGCTTTTAGAACCCTGCAGCATAGCCATGATCTTACTGCGTCCGTACAAAGCACGACGTGTCCCGTCCGCATTCTTTGCGCACGAGCGTGCTATACCGGAAAGCGCTTTAATAACGGTTTGAGCTTGTTTACCCCGGAGCTCACACGCATCTGCCGGTGCCTGTGCGCGACAGATATCGCAGTGACCGCATGCTTCGGTTCCTTTCTCTCCGAAATAATCCAGTATCCATTTTTGCCGACAGCACATGCTGTACGCATAATTTGTCACTGCCTCAATTTTTTTATGGTCACGTTTAGCTTTTTCTTCTAAGCGTGCTCTGTCAATGTTTAAGCTATTAAACGGAAGATTTCCGTTTACGATACGTGTACTTTTTATGTTACGTCCCGGTACATCCGTTCGCAGGATAGCTCCGGCATGCATAAGTACGGATAGAGCCGACCCTACAGCCATCGGATTAACATCGCGACCGAGTTGTTGAGCCATTTCATCTACCGTAAGCTGTACCTCTGTGTGGTTTGTGCCGCCCTGCATTAAAAGCATGTTGTAGAGTGAGCGTATAAGGAGGATTCCCGGATTCCCGGCTTCAAAGAAAAATTCCTGTGTTTTAAGGTCAGCGTGGTTAAAGAGTAACTCGCAATGTGCCTCCTCACCGTCCCTCCCGGCTCGTCCGGCCTCCTGATAATAAGCTTCCACACTGCCGGGTATCTCGTAATGTATCACAAAACGTACATCCGGCCGGTCAATCCCCATACCGAAAGCATTTGTCGCTACCACGACATCCGCTTGCCCGGATATAAAGGCATTCTGAGAGTACTCACGCTCTTCATCGGTCATTCCCGCATGGTAGGCTACGGCATTTACCTGTGCCATACTCAGATGTTCAAACACGGTCATCACATTCTTACGTGTCGAACAGTAAATGATGCCTTTCTTCCATTTCTCTACCGCTACCTGAATGCGTCGTAATTTTTCCCGTTTCCCGTCACAATGCGATACCGCAAAATTCAGATTCGCACGAGCAAATCCCCGAACTATTACGGCAGGTTCCTTTAATCGCAGTGCTTCGATGATATCTGTCCGTACAATATCTGTGGCGGTAGCTGTTAAGGCTACAATAGGCGGACTACCCAGTGCTACGCGTACACGCCCGAGTTTCAGATAGTCCGGACGGAAATCGTGTCCCCATTGACTCAAACAATGCGCTTCATCTACTGCCATGAGGGTTATCTCCTGCTCCTCTAGGATTCTCATAAAACCTTCCTGTGCGAAACGTTCCGGTGCCACATATAGAATTTTTAAGTCTCCGCGTTTCAGAGTTTGCAATACCTGCCGATATTCATCCGCTCCCAAAGACGAATTCACCGCCGCCGCCCGTATACCTTTCCCCTGCAGAGCATCTACCTGGTCTTTCATCAATGCTATGAGCGGCGATACAACGATAGTCAACCCCTCCCGACACAACGCCGGTAATTGGTAACACAGAGACTTCCCGCCGCCCGTCGGCATTATCGCCAGCGTATCCCGTCCGGCCATTACAGCTGCCACTACCTCCTCCTGCCCGGGACGTAACCGGTCAAAACCGAACGTCTCGCGCAATACACCCTCCACCTCCGTGCTACCCTCTGCCATACCCTCATGCTACCACATATCCCCTACCACCGCAAGTAAAAAATTAGGGCAAAGGAGTCTACGTCACCCGTCCCGAGAAAAATATGACCAGTGCCGGGCGATGATTCTGCGGCAGGAAGGCGGAGCACGGAGATGTGGGGTGGCGGGCACCGGAAGGTACCCGGAGACGGTTCAGTCTTGCAGATGCGGAATATATGTGGTACAATACGAGTCCGATATGGCAGCGACGACATTACCACCGGAAATAGTAGCACGCACGATAGCTTTGGCAGCTGCATTTGCAAAGAGTCAGGCAGTTGTTTCCGCGCGTGCACATATCGGATTATTTTATCAGGACGCGGCAGCTACGGAACTCTTTCGTAAAGTGAGTGAATACGGGGGACAGCTTCGTGAAAAGAGGGAAGCAGGTATGCCGCTCGGTGAAAAAGAATTGGCGGAATTTGATCGTCTGCGACAGGATGTCATAAATAATCCCCGGTGTAAAGGATTTTTGGAAGCACGTGAACAGCTTGACCTTATGTTAGCTACTGTAAATCAATTTCTTTGTATGGCAATTGATAAAGGATGTGCCCCTACGGAGGAGGAAGTGGCTCAAAGCATGACGCAGCAGCTAAGCAGTTGCAGTTGCGGTGGTCATTGTAAAGGCGAGTGCGATGGTTCATGTGGTCCGTGCGATGAAGCCGGGCGACATTCCTGCCACGCGGATGCCTGAGAACGCTCTCTTTCCTTCTACTGTATTTTTATGCATCGCTACTTGCACACACGCGTGTTCTTCTACGTTGTTGTGCTCGTGCTGTGCTCCGTCGCTGCGATTTTGGGGGGATTCTTGGGAAAGTGGACGCTGAGTGTGGATGTCCCAACGGGTTGCATTGCCGTCGGTGCTTTACTTTTGCTGGTAGCGGGTTGTTTTTGGGCACGCAAACGTGGGGTACATCCGCTCCCACGGGCATTTATATTGTGGCGGGTTCTGTGTATTGCGGGATTGTGCTACCTTGCCTGCAATCTTGCGCCGGTACCCTTACAACTTCACGTTTGTATCCTCTTTTCAGCCGCCTTTTTTTGTGTTCTTTGGGCTCTCATGCGGCAATTTTCACTCGTCCTTCTTTTACCCTTTTTTACGCTTGAGTTCGCGCAAATTGCGAGTTACTACCAGTACGGTACACGTATTAACTCGCTTGTAGTCGCAGAAACTCTGGAAGCATCCGAGGAGGAAATACTCGGTTACCTATCCCCGGGAAATATGTTCATTGCCGCCGGTGCCGTCGTAGGCAGTATCGTGCTCTGTTTTATTCTTTGGCGCATTCTGCGTAAACAAGTTAGCTCTATCCCCTTAGCAAATGCCGGGTTTATTTTTGCTCTGCTGGCTTCATTCTTCAGTCTATCTATCCCCCCCTCCCAACGTAATTATCTCTGGCCGCCCGGCGAATTTTATTCACTTACAGTAGCTTGGACAGAGGCTCTCTTTCACAATCATGCCACCATCCGCCAAGTCGAATCTCTCCCATCCCCAACCGAAAAGCCATCCGAACTCCGTACCCTACACGGTGGCGAGGGGGTGGTGCTCGTGGTTCATATTGGTGAGAGTGTACGAGCTGATCGTATGAGTATCAACGGATATAAACGTGACACAACTCCTTTCCTGCGCTCCTGTCCCCGTTTGATTAACTTTCCGAACTGTATTTCAGCTGCCTGTGATACCTGCCAAGCCCAGATTGCTATTTTAACTGACGCGCGTCGAGACATTTACGAAAAAGACCCTGCTATGCAACCCCATACAGGTTCTGTACTTGATCTCTTTGCGGCTCACGGTTTCCGGGTATGCTCCTTTTTCGGCAGACGTGTCGCCACTCACCTGAAATACGACAGAGTGGTACGTCTACTTACACGCTGTGGTTCGGAGCGCCACTTTGCCCCGGGTAGTCCTTGGACTTCTGTGCCGCAAATTGCCCACTCCCTTCATCAACTTCCGCATGGTCAAAATACCCTCATTTTCATCAACAACGAAGGTAGCCACACTCCTTTCTCTCACTACGATAAACAACATCCACCTTTCCAACCGGCCGATTCTACCTTCGAAAAACCGGGTGATAACGCCGTCTGTGTCAATAACGCTTACGACAATACCGTGCACTACACCGATGAATTTTTCCGCCGTGTCACCCAATGCCTTGCCGGTCGTCCGTGGCTCTACCTTTATATCAGCGACCACGGCGAATACCTCGGTCATGATGGTATATGGGGACGAGCCGCTCTCGGTGAAAGCGGTCGCGATTATCATAGCACCACCGGCTGCCGTGTCGGTATGTTCTTCCTCTATTCCGAGGAATTCGAACAATTACACCCGCACTTCGCGCAGGCTCTCCTCGCTCTGAAATCCCATTCTCAGATGCTTGTAGGTCAAGAACATATCTTCCATACCCTCCTAGGTATCTTCGACCTGCGTACACCTTGGTATAACCCGAACCTCGACCTCTCCTCCGATTCCGCCGAACCATACTGCGCCACAGCTCCTACGCCTCCCTCCCCGATGCCTGCCGCCCCACCTTTTTGACTGACGATTGGAGAAAGTTAGTGCGTCCCGGCGTGTAGTCCATCACGTAGGATGTTCTCCGATGTGTGTGGTAAGCAGCAGTCCCGCGGCAGGTGTGATGGACAGCACGGGGAAGGACTTGAAGGACTGTGATATATTCGCTTAACTGATTGACTTCACACTTAATTATCCCTGCATTTACTTTACAACGAAATTATTGCTGTTAATTTTCTTGGGATGGATGTGACAGGTTGAGAGGTGGAAGGAATAATGCTTGCCAAGGGAGTGAGATAGTGGTATGATGTGTGCGTGGTTGAGGATGATGAGTACTTGCATCAACGCGCAATGGCGGCCGGGCATGGTGTAGGTACATCAGCTCCCACCAATAAGGCGCGTGGACGCCGGTCGTGGTGGCGCTCATTTTGGGTACGGTTTATATTGATGGGGATATTGATGGTATTGATATGTGGCGTGTTGGGGTATGGAGTGGTGATGCTTGTATTGGAGAAATACAGGCGGGATGCGGATGAATTTAAGTTAGAAGATGTAAATAATTTAGACCATCCGAGTTTGATATTAGATTGTAAAGGGAGGGAGATAGGGCGGATATACGACGAGAATAGAAGTTATGTGACACTGGACAAGATATCACATTGTATGATAGATGCCCTTGTAGCCCAAGAGGATAAAAATTTTTGGGAACATGAAGGGTACGATATTATGGGGATATTGAGGGCGGCGTGGGAAGCCGGATTTAATCCCGGGCGAGCGAATCAGGGTGCGTCAACAATAACTCAACAATTAGCTAGAAATGCGTATGATTTGGAACAGAGAACTCTCGCGAAGGGCGGCTCGAAATATGAAAGGAAGTTAGTAGAGATATTTTTAGCCATACGTTTAGAGAAGAGATACACAAAGAAACAGATATTAGAATTTTATCTCAACCGGATTTATTTCGGGCGAGGATATTACGGGATACGAGCGGCATCGTTGGGGTATTTCGGGAAAGAACCACGGGATTTAACAGTACAGGAGGCGGCAAGTTTAGCGGCGTTGGTAAAAAATCCTGAGAATTACAATCCTGTAAAGAATGCGCAGTTAAATTTACGGTGGAGGAATGACGTGATAGGTCGGATGGAGCGGTTGGGGATGATAACATCTTTGGAAGCTCAGAGGATAAAATCGCAACCACTTGAATTGCACCCTGCTCCCATCAGGAGACATACCTCCTATCTCCACGCGCTTGTACAGAAGGAAGTGATAGGGTTATTTGATGACCCTATTCGGGGAGATAACTACGTAAAGAGCAGAGGGTTACGTATATACACCACGATAGATGCGGATTTGCAGAACGCGGCGAGCCTCGCTTTACAACAACAATTACGCAATGTAGAAAATAGGGCGGACTACCGGCATATTCGGCACGATGCACCCCATGATCCACGCACGGATCGGCATGAATATCTCGATGGAGCGATATATGCGGTAGATAATCGCAGCGGCGCCACGAGAATATATGTCGGAGGTAGAGATTTTGAACGCGATAACTTTGATTTGATAGGTGACGGACGGCGACCCATGGGCACGGCTCTTTTACCTTTTTTGTATATGTGTGCCTTTGACAATGGGTGGTCACCGTGTTCGTACTTAGTAGATGATGCTATGGACAATCGGCTGGCGGGGATAGGAGGGACGAAAGGGATATTAGGGGAATGGGGGATGGAGGTAACGAAGGGGAGGTATATGGGAAGCATAACAGTGAGGCAGGCACTTGAATGGTCTAAAATAGCGGCAGCTGCACGTTTAGGGATGGCTATAGCCGCACGGAGTCAACGCGGAGCGAAACCCTTTGTTGACACACTTTTGCACGTAGGGATAACGCCGCCGCCGCGTAATCCCGGAAGTGTAGAAGCACACCCGGAATACTATCCGCGTGTATATTTAGGGACGGAGCCGATATCGTTGCAGGAAATGACCATGGCGTATACAGTGATACCGAATCTTGGGAAACGAGCCGTGAAACCGTATATCATCGTAAAAGTAGAGGAAAGTGACGGACGGGTATTATGGGAAAATCCGTTGCACACGAATGGGAAAGCGGTAAATTCTACGACCCCGTGTACAGCGTATCGCATACATTCGATACTACACGATTCACTTAATGCCGGTTCAGCTCTTCGGATAAAACCCTATTTGCCGGCACAATTTAACGGAGGAGTAAAAAGCGGCACGAATTATGATTTTGCCGATGTATCAATGTTTGCGTATACTTCGTCATTAACATGCGGGATATGGGTAGGATATCTCAATGACCGGCACGCAATTTATCCGGAAGCGTTCGCTACAGACATTTGTGGTCCCATACTGGCAGACATATTGAAACGAGCGAGCGAGAACTACGCGGATAAACCGATTAATCCGCCGGCGGATGTAGATGCGGTTGAAATATGCAAATACAGCGGGCAGCGAGCTACAAATTTTTGTTATGAAAGGACGACCGACACACAGGCATACAAACGACCGACATACGTTGAATACTTTCCTAAAGGTGATGTAAGTTTAGTAAGTTGCGGGGTACACGGAGATTCCGGACCATCCCTCGATGAACTAATGGATACACGGCAATACACTACCTCCTCCCGGATACTACCGATAGCACCCATACTACCGAAAGGATTAGCGTTGATAGGAGACGACCCGTACGGATGCACTCAGGAATTAAATCCGCAATATCGGGATACCCTTGAAGACACGGAACTTACGCACCCCGGGACAGTAAGTGATGAACTCCAAGCAGATGAAACTGAGGAAGCAGAAGAAACGAGGAACACCGACTCAAGGATAGACTTAAGGATACCGGCACCCTTACGACATTTTCCGCTTGATCCTCTTCCTTTATAAACCCATAGCCCTCAACAAGATATGCCCACAGATTTTCAGACATTGGCCGCTACACAGGAGAAAGCATTTTTTATTAACATGGACGATGCAGTCTACGGAACGTTCGCCGAGATAGGAGCCGGGCAAGAGGTAGCGAATTGGTTTTTTCGTTCATCCGGAGCTGCCGGAACAGTTGCAAAAACTATATCTGCGTACGACATGACCGTATCCGACACACTGTACGGAGCCGTAAAGAGATATGTATCGGAGGAGCGATTAAAACAAATGCTCGACTATGAGTATACACAACTTCTCCAACGTTTGGGAGAAAAACGAGGCGACAATACGTGTTTTTTCTCTTTTTGTAGTACAGTTAAGTGCAAAGGGTACAAAGATACCGGACCGTGGACCGCTTGGATAGGTGTCAGATTTCAATTAAAACCCGGGGCGCCGCACAGTGATCTTGTCTTACATGTCAAACTTCTTGTCCCGGACCAAGCTACCCAAAAACGTGTCTTAGGAATATTGGGTGTAAATCTTTTATATGCGCTTTTTTATAAACGGGATCGCATGGAAGATTTTGTACGATGTGTCGGGGAGAATCTCGACACGAGCCTCTATGAAATTGACTTGATGCGATTTTCCGGGCATAGCTTCAGTTTATTCGATAATAGGATATTGGCACTCCAACTGGTGCGTTCCGGACTTTCGGTAGCGGCTCTCTTCCGATCGGATGATAATTCCGTGCAACAACCGAGTGATTTCCTCTACAAACGCCCCATCGTACTCATGCGGGGAAGCTTTATGCCCCTCTGTAACATCCATCTGGAAATGCTGAAAAGTGTAAGAACAAAATTTTGTGCATCTTTAACCCCCGAACAAAGAGAAAGGGTACAGGATATATGTGAAATATCTTTATCAAATTTACTACGCGGGGAAGAAGTAGACCTTATAGATTTTTTAGACCGAGTAGATGCTTTAGCGGCTGTAGGTAAAACAGTATTGGTCACCAACATTACACATTTCTACCGCATATCAGTCCTCCTGAGTCAATTTACGAAGGAACCGGTCGCTATAGCATTATCCATAGGACTTTTACATGAATTGTTTAAGGAGAAGTGGACAACAGATTTACCGGGTGGGATATTAGGGAGCATGGCTCAAATATTTGTCGGACAAATGAAATTATTTGTGACACCGTGGATAAACAGGAAATCCGGCGAATTTGTGACAGCCGGCACGTATCGACCACCGGATAAATATCGATTTTTGTATATGTATCTCACGGAGAACGGATACATAGTCGATGTACCGTATTTTAATCAGAAGTTACTGACACGGACACCGCGCGACATACTGCGCATGATGAAGGAGGGTGACCCCACTTGGAAGGAATATGTACCGGATGTCGCGCAGGATTATCTTCGCACATCGCATGAGATTTAAGTAACGTAGACGGTATCTATGAATGTACGAAGTGAATTTCCGTTTTTTTCCGGTGAGGACGTGCCGGTGTATCTCGACAATGCCGCGACAACTCAGAAACCGAGATGTGTACTCGAGGCAATTCGGGAGTATTACACCGCGATGAACGCCAATGTACATCGCGGAGCGCACCGGATCAGTCGCTTGGCTACGGAAGCACATGAAGCGGCCAGAGCTTTCGTAGCGGATTTTTTACATGCAGCGACCCCGCGTGAAATCCTTTTTACCTCCGGATGTACGGAAGGTATAAATCTTGTTGCCGGTATTCTCTCATCGCGAATTGTTTCGGGGGATGAAATTTTGGTATCTACCGATTCGCATCACTCTAATATTGTACCTTGGCAATTTTTATGCGAGAGGGTCGGCGCTCGTCTCATTCCTGTTCCGCTGACCGAGGACCTTCTCTTCGATTACGACGCTTATCTTCATCTCCTCAACGAAAAAACCCGCGTCGTATCCGTACCCATGGTATCCAATGCACTCGGACTGCGGCTTCCGGTCGAAGAAATCATACGTTCAGCGCACGGTGCGGGGGCATTGGTATGCATTGACGGAGCGCAGGCAGTTGCGCATGAACCCATAGATGTACAAGCACTTGAATGTGATTTCTTCACCTTCTCGGGGCATAAAGTATATGCTCCCACCGGTACAGGCGTACTCTGGGGAAGGGAAGAACTTCTGGACCAACTACCGCCATGGAAAGGGGGAGGGGAAATGATTTCTCAAGTCTCCTTCGAACATACTTCCTTTAACTCTTTGCCCTTTAAGTATGAAGCCGGTACACCGAATATAGCCGGAAACATTGTCTTGGCGGATGCCCTGAAGTATATTCTTCATCTCGGCTTGGACACCATACGTCTGCATGAACACACCCTCTTTCAGCTCCTTTGTGAGGGGCTTTCGGAAATGAAAAATATCCGAATACTCGGCAAGCACAAGGGAACCGGGTCGTTGCTTTCTATCCATATCCCGGATGTTCACCACTACGACCTCGGTATGCTCCTCGACCAAATGAACATAGCCGTGCGAACCGGTCACCATTGCTGTCAGCCCCTCATGCACGCCCTCGGCATTACCGGGACTACCCGCTTTTCAATCGCTCTCTATAGCAATGAGGAGGATATCATACGCACTGTCCGCGCAGTGCGTAAAGCGTTGGAAATACTGCATCGCTGAACCGCAGTCCTCCGTGTCCCACCGCGATACCCGCTGCCCCACCGTTTTCCGGATTAGGAAAGAATCTTGTCCCAATTTCGTCTTATGAGTATCAACATCTTAGATGATATTTTCGCCCGAATTCGGACAAAACATGTGACTTTTCGTCAATGGTAGCGGCAGCTGTTCGGGAAGCGCGGGTGATGGGAACTCAGTCAGAGGTATTTTTGGGGGAGTTTTCTTTTTTCCGTGGGACTTGATGCGGTAGAGAATATACCGTAGCGGAATTATTGCCGGATGAGATAAGTTTGCCCGCTTCACATAGCTTCTGTACGCGCGTACGAATCTGTTTTACGGAGAGAAAATTTCCGAGTGCATCGACAATATCACGCATTTTCGCTTTTCCGCGTTGTTTGAAGTAGGCGACCAGAAGCTCGTAAAATAGTTCCGGGTTATCTCCCAAAAAGTTTTGTGATCCGGTAGAGGAAATTCCGGCATACTCGTAGTAGGATTTTGACAGTTCGTACTTCACGGCGCGAGTCTTTCCCACGCTCACGATAAGTTTTCTGCTGAGCAGACTACGTATTTTGTCGTACGGAATATCTTTGCTCCTGTCGTGCAGCACTTTATGCAAATTGATGATGTCAGCTACACTAAGTTTTCTTTCTAAGATTTCATTTTGTTCGTTGATAAAGCGGACAAAGGCTGCGTCTTCGATGGGGGCTTGGATTCTCAGGTTCACGAAGTCATCCGTGCTGTCGGAGTAGTCCGGCATACCTTTTCCTTCAGTCAAGGTATCGAGGAATATTCTGTCGACGCCTTGACCGGATCTCTCAACGAGTCCGGTTTTATTCAGTACATCAGCGAGCAACCTGTTGCGTGGTGTACTCGGGATGGAAATAATGTTATCGAGGTTTACCCCGAGCGGGAAGCCTCCGACATTCTGAATGGAAAACGAGTCATTACTTATCTTGATGATTGTCTCAGCCTTAATATGATAATCGCGATGTGCTACAGCGTTACAAATTGCTTCACGAATGACACCTTCGTTAAAAAAAGGTATCGGGGTTGAGTAGGGTCCATTTAAGACATACGAATACCGGTTGATAGAATTAATCGCATCCCATATTTTCCCCAGCGAAATGTAAAATCCCTCACAATAATCTACCCGCTTCGTAAATTTGATGTCAGCATCTTGCTGCCTGTACTCTATGCGAATGATAGAGTGCGGCAAAAACTCGGCTATGGCTTGGGCTGTACCCAGCAAAATAAGTGCCGCGTAGGTTAGCTTGCCACGGTTAATTAGCCCCAAATCGCTGAGTATGTCCTGATCTTCGTTGTCGGGGAGGCGCGAACCGGGATTAGCCAAGCGATACTGAGATTTGAGAATATCTATGGCCTGAGGGTTCAGACATTCAAATCTCGCGCCCGCACATAGGTGACTCGAAAAGTCATCCTCAATCTCATTCTCGATCCTCTTTCTTTCTACATCATCCATGACTCGTATCTGCTCCCCAATCCGCGTCAGCGGTACTCCTTTGAGGCGATATACCTTCCCAACCGGACGCGCGGGAATGTGAACGAGCACTATTCGCTTGTCTTCGTAAAACTGTTCACTAATTTCCGTGCGAATCCCTATGTCACTGTATATCTTGGCTTCCGTCTCCCCCATTTGTCTGAGAAAAGCGGTGGTACCTACTACACGGTGGGGATACTCGTCCGATACACCTAATACTAAATCCCCGCCGCCGATGTTGGCGAAGGCGACCACGTACGCAAGAAGGCAGCGAAAGTTATCGGAACCATCATGCGGGGCGTACGTCATTCCTTTTCTCGCTTCCTTGAATTCAACTCTATCCTCGCTTTCCTTCAATAGAAGCAATTCCTCTACTTTTCTTATTTCCATGACAGATAATGTAGGGTAACTATAGGCAAAATTTTCAGATACATCGCGGGAGCGGCACATCTGTACTCCCAACTCTATTTTATCACAATTATCGCTCTCTCGCAAGTCTAAATTTTGTCCTAATTTCGTCGCGTGAGTATCAACATCTTAGATGATATTTTCGCCCGAATTCGGACAAAACATGTGACTTTTCGTCAATGGTAGCGGCAGCTGTTCGGGAAGCGCGGGTAATGGGAAAGTGCTGTACAACCACAATGTGGATTTTTGATGTTTGAGTGCATTTTTTCTTGAAGGATGCTCAAATTTATGATAACATTAAGCCCGTTGAAAGGAATGGAACAAGTCACTTCAGATGCGATACAGGAAACGCTGAAGAGTTTTTTAAGACTCTCCGTAGATGAGCGTGGGCGCTTTATCGATTACGTTACAGAGCATAGCTTAATTATTGACACGGAGGCAATTGCGGATGTAAAGTTTGCAAACGGTTATACTTGCCCGCATTGTCATGCGAAGGGAAAGGGTGTGACACGGTACGGTAGGACAAAGAAGGGGAAACCACGGTACATGTGCAAACATTGCGGGCGAAGTTTCTCTGCTACAACGGGTAGTGTGATGTACAACTCGAAGCTCAGTGTAGAGAAGTGGCGAGAGTTTACCACGTACTTCCTACATGGATTTACCGTGCGCAAGACGGCGGATCTTATCGGGGTGAGTCCGAATACGGCATTTTTATGGCGTCATAAGATATGCGATAGTCTTAACGAAATACTTAAGGGAGTGAAGCTTGAGGGTATCGTTGAGGCAGACGAAACGTACTTTCGCGTATCCCACAAAGGGGGAGATATTAAGACTCGGGAGCTGCTCGGGAGTGACACAC
Organism: uncultured Akkermansia sp.; assembly: GCA_964545935.1. Taxonomy (GTDB): domain Bacteria; phylum Verrucomicrobiota; class Verrucomicrobiia; order Verrucomicrobiales; family Akkermansiaceae; genus Akkermansia. Next base: position 24,769 of record CAZJIH010000002.1, read on the forward strand.
CGTTGCCCGAGAAGCGTCGGAAACGAGGGCTATCAAAGGAGCAGGTATGCGTTCCGTGCGCGGTGAATCGGGGAGGGCAGAGCGTGGCTCGAATAGCGGAGGTCGGGCGCGGTTCGTATGCGGCCATAGAAGCGGTATTGTCCGAGCACATCGTTACGGGGTCTACAATATGCGCAGATGGGGCACAGGTGTACAATATGCTCGCAGCCGGTCATGGTTTAACGCGTGTGCGAGTAAATGCACGCTGTCCCAAAAAAGGTTGCTACAGCATTTTGCACGTCAATGCCTACCATAGTGGATTAAAGCAATTTATACGACAATTTCACGGTGTTTCTACCAAGCATCTGAATAATTACCTGATGTGGTTCAACTTTGCAACGTATGCGAAGGAGACTCATACGGAGAAGAAACGCTTGATCATGCGACATATTATGACTGCAAACAGCTATACACGACGTATAGATGTGCCGGATCGACCTGCCATACCTAATATTTTCGGTACGGATGACTCCGAGACACGCTTAGCAGGGATTGTGAGCGTGGGAGATGATTAGAGACGTGAAGAGATGTGCATGTACCATTATTGAGCGTCTTTCGCTATAAATCATTGAAAAGGAGAGATAACCGGCGATCTATGCTCATTCTGAGCTACCCGGTGGGCGACTATTTCGGCACAGAGGAGTGCAGACACATCGACTGACAATTCTACGCAGCTGCCGGTGAGTTACTGCGAATCCCGGGAGATGTGGGAGTGCTGTTATTTTTAGCAGGCTCAGCGAGGATAGGATGCATTTTTTTTCTTTGTGTACGTTTTTATTTTTAATGCTTTACTACATAATCCACACTGTGGTTGTACAGCATAAATGGGAACTCAGTCAGAGGTATTTTTGGGGCACACCTGTCCCGATAAAATTTTTGAAAATCGTTGAGTTGTTCATTTCCGAGCGTGTTACAGACTCTCTGCGTACCAAGGGGGCTTCAACCTCACGGGTGCATGGATTCAGTTTTCACGCATTTTTGCTTTTCGGGGTCGTTTGAAGTAGGCGGTCGGAAGCTCGTTTTCCCGGGATGAATGTGAAAAAAATGCGTTGATAATCATTTCGTACTTTACAAATGGGGAAAAATTTGGTAAAAGGGAATGCGTATGGAGTTAGACGAGCGAAAAATAGGAGCGGAGACGGTAGGCGCGTTTTTTGAAGAGAGTTTCGGGCATAAGCCGGAAGTCATAGCGGCGGCGCCGGGACGTGTGAATTTAATAGGGGAGCACACGGATTATAACCGAGGATTTGTGCTACCGATGGCATTGGAAAGGGTCAATGTGGTAGCGGTAGGAGTGTCTGAGACCGGGAAGCACAGGTGGATAGGGGCACCCGGGGATAAGGTATTAGAGTTGAGCACGGAAGAAGCGTTGGTACCCGGCGAACCTTTTTGGAGCAATTACGTACGGGGGGTTATATGTATGTTAGAGCGGCGGGGTATAAAGGTACCCGGAGTGGAGATGGCGGTGGATTCAAACGTACCGAAAGGCGGCGGGCTATCCTCTTCGGCAGCCTTTGAGGTGGCTGTATGTACGGCATTGGCGGAGATGTGCGGAGAAAAAATATCGGCGACGGATGTAGCGCTGATAGGGCAGGCGACCGAGCATGAGTTTGCCCATGTACCGTGCGGGATCATGGACCAATTTGTATCAGCAAACGGACGGAGGGATCATGCGTTGATGTTGGATTGTAAAGATTTGAGCTATAGGTATATACCGATGATAGACCCCGAGGTAAGTGTATTGGTGATCGACTCCTCGGTGAAACATACGTTGTCGGACGGAGGGTACGCGGCACGGCGGGCGAATTGTGAGGAAGCGTGCAAGGTGCTGGGGATCGAATCGCTGAGGGAAGCGACATTGGAGATGCTGGAAGCGAAGAAGGACGCGTTGGGAGAGTTGTGTTACAGGCGAGCGAGGCATGTGGTAGGGGAGAATATAAGGGTAGGAAAGTTTGCGGATGCGGTTGAGAGAGGAGATTGGGAAACAGCGGGAACAGTGATGTGCGGGTCGCACGCATCGCTGCGGGATGACTACGAGGTGTCGTGTCCGGAAGTGGATACGTTGGTGGGGTTGGGGTACAGCATACCGACTTCGGAAGCGGTGTACGGAGCGCGGATGACGGGCGGTGGGTTCGGCGGATGCGTGGTAGCGTTGGTAAAGAGTGACGCAGTGGATCAGGTAGCGCATGAGATGGTGGAAGGATACAGGAAAGCGATAGGGATAGAGACAACGTATATAGTGACACGTCCGGGCGAAGGTGCGCGGATACTTTACAAAGCGAAATAAACGAAGAGACTTATGAAACGAATATTAAGCCTGATAGGATGTGCCGCGCTCGGATGCGGCGTAGCGGCTGCGCAGGAGACAACGGAAGCGGTGACACAGAGCGCGACGGGAGTGTTGCCGGTGTGGGAGATGGTGGTGTTCTGCGCGGTAGTAATAGGAGTGATCGGACTCGGAATATGGAAATCCGGGGGCGGAAAAGAGGAGGGAGGGGGAGACGGAAGCGCGGAAGGATATTTCTTAGCCGGACGCGGATTGAGTTGGTGGTTGGTCGGGTTTTCGTTGATAGCGGCAAATATATCGACCGAGCAGTTTGTGGGGATGAGCGGGAAGGCGGCGAATTGGGTAGGGTTGGCGATAGCCGGATATGAATGGTTGGCGGCGATTGTATTGGTGATCGTAGCGTTCACCTTTCTGCCGATGCTGTTGAAGCGGGGAGTATATACAATACCGCAGTTCTTGGAAGAGAGGTATGACGGAGCGGCGCGAACGATTATGGCAGTAGCCAACTTGGTGATCTTGGTAGGGGTACCGACTGCCGGGGTTATTTTTGCGGGCGCGAAGGTGGTGTCGGGGTATTTCGATTTATCCATGGCAACAGGATGTGTGATCATCGGAGCGTGTGCAACAGTGTACGTGTTTGTGGGCGGATTGAAAGCATGCGCGTGGACGGATTTGATATGGGGAGCCGCCTTGATAGTAGGAGGCGGAGTGGTGGCGTGGTTCGCGCTGGACGCTATAGGCTCGGCTGACCCGACGGAACTCGTGAAAACGGCGAGTGCGACTTCCGGCGCGACGGTAGAGGGGCTACGCGAAGCAAGCGGAATTGAAAGATTTTTCAGTTTGAACGGAGGAGAAGCGGTGACTGCTACGAACGCGGTAGGAGGGAAATTGCACATGATACGACCGGCGGATGACGGAGAGATACCGTGGACGGCATTGTGCTTGGGGTTGTGGATACCGAATTTTTTCTATTGGGGGCTGAACCAATACATCATGCAGAGGACGCTGGCATCGAAGAGCTTGGCGGAGGGGCAGATGGGAGTAGTGTTCGCGGCGGGGTTAAAATTGTTGATACCGTTTGTGGTGTTGATTCCGGGCATATTGGCGTATAATTTGTACCGGGATGATATGAGAGCCGGGGCGGAAGCGAAGGTAGCGGCTGCGATGAAGACGGCGGATGAGGCAAGGCAAGCCGGGAAAAAGCCGCTGTATGATGTGACGGCGGATTACCTGATGACCTCGCCGGAGGGAGCGATGGGATTGGTCGCGAGAAATATTGAAGCGGCAGCAAGTGACGCGCAGACCGATGAAATGAAGGAGTTGGCGGAGGATTTCGGGCGGGCGGTGACCGCATCGGAGACAGGCGGCACCGAGGAGCAGGTGGGCGAATTGGCGAAAAAGTACGGCATCAGCATACCCGAGGGAGCAAAAACACTGCGCGGAAAGGCAACGGTGGTAGCGGCGGGAGTGGCGGACCGTCTCGCACGGGCGAACGGTAAATTGCTGACCGGGAAGGCGCAGGATGCAGCTTATGTGCGGACGGAAGCGTTGAACGGGTATGACTATGACGCGGCGTTCGGCACATTGTTGAGGAAGTTGTTACCCGGAACGGGGTGGGCGTGGTTTGTGTTGGCAGCGTTGTTCGGCGCGGTGGTGAGTTCGTTGGCTTCGATGTTGAATTCGGCATCGACGTTGTTTACGATGGATATTTATTACAAATTGAGGGCGAGGGCATCGCAGAGCGAGCTGGTGAACGTGGGGAAGGTCGGGGTGTTGGTGTTTGCCGGTATAGCTTTGTTGCTGGCTATCTTCCTATCGGATAAATTGGATAGTATCTTCAGTTATATCCAGGAGTTCCAGGGTTTCCTGAGTCCGGGTGCTTTGGCGGTGTTTGTGTTCGGATTCTTTGTAGCGAAGTGTCCGAGATATTTCGGGTGGCTGGGGATAGCGATCAATGTGGTAGAGTACGGTGTGCTGAAAATGCTGTGTCCGGAAATGGCTTTCCTGAATAGGATGGCGGTGTGCCTCGTGACGATTATGCTGGTCGGTGCGTTGCTCACGCTGGCGAATCACTTGTCCGGCGGAGAAGCCGTCGTGTTGCAGAACAAGGGGATCATCCGGATGGAAAGTTCCGTGAAGGCAAAGGTATTCGGGGTAGTGGTTGTGGTGGTGACGGTTGGGTTGTACCTGCTGTTTTGGTAAGGTATGAACCGCCCGCTTACGCCGTGTTTCCCCATCTCCCCCTGAAATTTCATCGAGGAATAAAATGTGCGCTCCGTCGGGTGTTCTGCCACATGCGGCACCGCGGAAAATCCTCCGCGCGTACGATGAGCGGCGGTGCGCATCGGTATTGTTGATATGACGGAAAGTAACAGAGACAGGTACGTGAATCCGGATTGGTCGGACGCGGTATGGGATGTGTCGGGAGCATTTGTGAATGACCGCGAGATATTAGCGTTTTTTGATTACTGCCGGGATAAGTTGGGGTATGAGCCGTTCCACCTCGTGCACGGTGCGCCGTTGTGCGCGTGGAATAGCGGCAGGGTGGTGAAGCAATTATTACGGGAAGCGGAGGAGATGAGGGCAGCCGGGCTGGAATATGAGAAACGCGGGATAGCGGTGTACCTAACATTTTCGAACATCCTGCTGAAGGAAGAGCACTTGGACGACCCGATATGCAACGCGCTCTGCTCGTTCTTTACCCGGCACAACCCCACGGGTAGAAACGGGGTCATTATCGGGACGGACCTACTGCTGAGGCATGTGCGGGAAAAGTATCCGGAGCTGAAATGTGTGTCATCAATTTTGCGCATTGTTCAGGGGAAAGGAAAAGGGAAGGTTGAAGTGTACCGAGAGTTGGCGGGGATGTACGATGAGGTGATGGTGCATCCGGATGATGTGCTGAATGAGGGATTGTTGAGGGAGTTAGATGACCCAGAGAGGTACATCCTGTTGGTGAACGAGTACTGCATCCGGAATTGTCCGATGCGGGGGTACCACTACAAATCGCTGTCGGAAAATGCGTTAAACTTCGTAAGTTACGACGGCAGAGAATTTGATAAAAAACAGGCCGGGAACGGATGCCGAGAGTTGGATAAAATGCTGACGCAGGAAAGGTACGGCGTACTGGCGTTAAATACCGGCGAGATTCGGAAGTTGTACGAGATGGGATTCCGTCACTTCAAAATACAGGGAAGGGGGCACACGAACGCGTCGGCGATATTGTTTGACCTGATGAGATTAACGTGGCGGAGGGACGCGGCAGGGGAGAACAGAATGCATACACTCGGACAGAGATTTTTAGAGGGAATGCGAGCGGATATACCATCATGAATACAGAGAATCGAGAGAAGCGGGACGCAGGGTATTTCGTGAATCACCGCATGACGGGGGTAAGATGGGTGGTCGAAGGAGCTTTCAGGTACGATGTCCACCTTATCACCTTAGCAAATTATCTCCGTAACTTCTTCCCGGCAAGGCAAATAGGCGCGGTAGCCGGAGCCCCTCCCTGTGCTTGGTCGCTGGATATGTTTGAACCGCGGGCTCCTATGACTCCTCACGCGTGCGCGAGTATACTGGCGAGTTACGCGGAGGAGGGTTTGGGGGTGATGCTGGTGTTTGATAATCCGGTGATAGAAAAGGAGACGATGCAGGATGCCTTTGCTCATTGGTTGATAGGCGAGGCTCTGCGGAAAGAGAACAACCCGACAGGTAGGAACGGGGTGTATACGGCAAATGACGAGTTAGCGAGGAGTCTGCGCGAAAAATACGGGAAGAACCTACGCATAGTATGCCACGAAAACAGGCATTTGTGGAGAACGGAGAAGCGGGCAGGGGGATATTACGCGAGATTGGGGGAGCTGTATGATGCGGTGATGCTGCATCCGCGAGATGCCGTGAATGCGGGAACGGTGAAAGATTTGCCGATGAATCGGGAATATACGGCGGTGCTGAATGACCCGACACCGCGGAGATACCCGGCGCGGAGGGAGCTGCTGTCGCTGGCAGTGCAGATGCGGCGCAACCCGTATGATTATACCCTCGGAGAAAATATGAGACGGCTTCGCGCCCGCACCGGGTATTACTCGGATGAGGATACCTGTAATTTAACGCAGGATGAGGAGGACAGACTCTACAACGCCGGGGTAAGGGAGTTTGTGGTGCAGGGGAAATTGTTGCGGAACGAAATAACCCTGTGGTGGGATATGTTTTACCACATGCTGAGGACATCGGAGGAGGATACGAATAAGGCGGCACTGGTGGCATCGGCTGCGATGTCCGTGCTGCGTCCCGCCATCGACCGCGTGCCGAGTGGGTTGGGATTGTTCGAGATGGTGAACGAACTGGAGGACTGCGGTCCGGGTGTGCCTACATGAAAAATCACCGGAGCCAAATGAATGACTCCGGTGACCATCAAAATATAACAATATGAAACTACCTTAAGATTACGTAAAGGCGAGGGTCATTTTAGCAGACAATCGGCATTAACGCAAGCAAAATTATTCATTTTATGCAAAAAAATTCATCGAGACCGGCTGAAAGGTCACGATGAATGACCCGGAGAGGAACAAACACCTGTACCAATGAAAATGACGGTCGTGCGCTAAGCGGTAATTCCGTTGCCGGGAAACAAGGGGGTTATCATATACGAAGTCAATCATTCAGACGCAACAGGGGCGTGCAAATGACAATGCAGAAAGCAAGCAGGAAGGTTTAGCGGATACATTCACGCGACACGCTGAATTTTTGTCCCCCTTTTTCGAGGGGATGAATGCAGCCATCACGGAAACCGAAGCGTAGTTCAATGAATGTGCGTTCTCTTTTCGGGAGAGATTTCGGTATATCCAGCAACTTTTCTTTTCGAGATTCGCAATCTGCTAGGTCCGCAGGGTCTACTGTTTTATGATCCGCAATGAAATCCATGAGTGTGAGTTCTTGGGTCTGCCCGACGGGTTCGTAGATAGAAACTGTTTGTACGGAAGCAGCAAACACTTTACGTACTTGTTCCGGGGAAGTGCCGCACTCTTTGGCTATTTCTTCCGGTGATGGTGAGTAACCGTACCTTTGCGTGAGTGCACTTTGTGCCTGTGAGAATTTACTGAGTTGCTCACTTATATTTATCGGTAGACGAATGGTACGACTAAAGACGGATATGGCACGGGATACGGACTGTTCAATCCACCGTGTCGCATAAGTCGAAAATTTGTAACCTTGCTTGTAATCAAACCTATCCACAGCTTTTATCAATCCGATGTTTCCCGCCTGAATAAGGTCATCTAATGCAAGACCTTGCTTAGTATATTTTTTAGCGATGGATACAACCAGTCGGAGATTTGATAGAATCATCCGTTCCCTAGCAGCCCGGGCATCTTTTGAAATAGTCCCTATCTCTCGATAGAGTGCAAGGAAGTTATCGATAGGCATCCATAGCTGCATCTCTATTTCCGATAATGCATCCGAACATGCACGGTCATCCGGCTTTTCTCGCAGTGTGCTCTGTATTTCAAGAATACGTATGCGAACAGATTCCAATTTTTTCATAATGTCTTCATAGACACATGGTTTGAAAGCAAATTTTTTATATAAATCACAGAGGCTGTCGATATAGGATTGCAACTCGGGGGTGGTAGTATTTCCTGTACTTCCCGGACGCGTAGATGCACGCATTTCTCGGTAAGCGCGACTACCGGCGCTGTGCAACTTACTGAGTTCAGGGAGAGAAAGTTGGAGCATTTGCAGATAGCGCATCTTACTCCCCGTTTCTTTTACCATCTTGCCGAGACCATGTGAATCTCGGAGCAATTCGGTAACATATTCTTGATAATAAGTTGATACCACACCGAGTGTATCCAAGCGTTTTTTTATTTCTTCCTTTGCGATGTCTATACGGCTTGCTAGCAATCCCTCCTCGGTTCTACTCAGAAGCTTGTTCTTTCCTAAATCGTTGAGATAACCAGCTATGCGGTCCTCACGTCCCGGAACTTTAGAATGTTCGGTTTGCTTGGAGAAGACGTTGTCCTCCGCTTCTGTACGATCCTCGGTCGCGTCCGTAATGTCGCGTACACGATTCTCCACAATTTGTTCAAGAGGATTATTATCTACTAGGGCTTCATGTTCACGATTATAAATATCATCGTAAGTGATATGTCCCCTCACTTTGTTCAGCGGCACAAGTTGGTTCGGCAGACCACCCACACTCGGTTCGCCGTTGAAGCTCAGGAGCTCTTTACGTACACGTCTCATGGTATTTCGTGTATTCTCTGAACCCTTTGACGAACAATGCTTTGTTGCCGGTTGAGTGTCTGATGCACCGATGTTTCTGTCAGTGATGATAGCAGTTGTAGTTTCAAACTGCTTGTCGTTATTCGTACTGTCTTTGGTGTTCATAATATGATTTTTATGAGAAAGGGGTTATGTTGACGCATACGGAAAATTCTGTAAAGCTGATCTTCAATTTGCGTGAGTTCGGTTGTACGTTAGCGCCTCGGCATATTTCTTGCCTAGATGAAGGAGTTCAGCCCGTGCAATTATATCGTACGTATTTTTTTGACATCTTTTCCATTTTTTCGTGTTTTTATGCATCTTCTATCTCTTCTAAGGTAAGTTTTTTGATCGGTATCGCAGACGCATTTCCGTTTGTGTTAAAAGATTGAAACCCACCGCAGTTTTGTGCCCCGCACTTGCACATCTGCCGTGCCCAGCATTTTATTTACTGAAGTTAGTCTTGAAATTTGCGATCTTGGGTGAGTCCCCCGCCCGTTTCAAGAAAAATGACCGGCAAGGAGGGCATTTGCAGCGAGACTGCGGTTCAGGAGTACGTATTTTTAATACGTGTGTCAAGGCATATTTAATAATTTTTTTGTCTTTTTTTTCAAAGGTATAGAAAATGGCTTTTTCTCCAAGGAGCAAAATTTGAAAGCACTGTAATTTTATTAAAAGTTCAATATCAATATGTTATCAAGCGAGACACACGTATTAAAAATACGTATGATGTGCGGGGGAGGAAGGGATGAAATCTGGGGGAGGATGATGTATGGGCTACCGCCTTGATGACAGTGTATGTTTAGCATAGAATGGGACAAGGAAACGAATGGGGTCACCTTGGTGAGTGCCCCCACGGAGGCGTCGTTAGCCTCCGCGCCGCGTCCTGTTTTTGCGGCGGAGCTGGACATGCTCGGGATGCGAGAGCGTGGGTGGGAGTATCCGCAGACTGCTGAACCGCTCTGTTGGGCTATTAACAAGAAGTATTTTTCCGGGGGAGTTTGCGTCATGGAGGCTAGGGGTGGGGATATCAGCGACACCGACATGGCTGTCGTGCAACGCGCGTTCAGGGGTCCGGATATTGTGCCACACTCGGGCAGTTGAGACGCGGTTAAACGTAGGCATAGAAGTAGTATTAACCGAACACATTGCTAATTTAACATTAAACGTATATGCAGAACAATCTTCAGAACACACTTTTGGATAACTCGACAGACCTTCTGTGCATGGGGAACGCGCTTAGACAGTGCATTAAGGACCCGGATGTGAACATGATTCGGATAGCCACAGGTTTTTGGGACATACCCGGTACTGCCGTGGTTGCGGATGAACTTAGGGAGTTTCTCAAACGGGACGGCGCAAGGCTTTGTCTCCTCATCGGAAAGGACCCCTATGTCTATTCGCACATGTTGAGTAATCCCAAGTATAAGGGACTCAAGTATCCTGATGATTTCCTCAGAGTCGGATTAGATGAATTAGTCAAAGAACTTAAAGATGAGTACAGGGATGTCTTAGAACTTCTTCTGGATTACTGCGGGGGAGAGCATCCCAAAATCCATATTCGAATTTATAAAAGAGAGCAGGCGGAAGAGTGTCAGTTCCTCCACTCCAAGTGCTATATTTTTTCTCACTTAGATAAAAGTCGCGATAAGGGAGTAGCTGCGATAGTGGGAAGTAGCAATTTCACGAAGAAAGGTCTCATGGAGAATGCGGAGCTGAATTATCTGGAAACCTCACGCCAATACATAGAGTTTGATGCTCCGGATTGTAAAGGTCACATCGCGTGGTTTGAGGAAAAATGGGCAGAGAGTATTGACTGGACAAAAGAATACATAGAGCAAATTCTTAAACCTTCCAAGCCGGTAGAGGTACTCCAAGAAGAAGAGGAAAAAATTATTACGCCTTACGAGCTTTATATCAAATTTTTACAGTACAAGTTTAGGGATATTGTCGACATTGATGTAACACGTCAAATAGAAAGCTACTTGCCTCCCCGGTATTCGAGACTTCGTTTCCAAGTCGATGCGGTAAAACAGTGCTTTAACATTATGCACGAGCATGGGGGATTCATGTTGGGGGATGTGGTGGGTCTCGGAAAGACCATCGTCGGAACCATGATAGTGAAACACTTCCTCAGTGTCCCTGATGTGGATGAACGTGAGCACAGGGTACTTATCGTGACGCCCCCGGCAATCAGAAAAGTGTGGGAAGATACAATAGATGACTTTGACAATGGAAGGGATGACAAGGTATTACCTTTTGTGGATTTCATTACAACGGGGAGCATCGGTAAATTGTTGGACCACAATGAGGAGAGTGATTTATTGGATAGCGGTACAGATTCCGCCATAGATTCCGGGCAATTTGAAAGCGAGCTTCAGCAGGTGAATTATGGTCTCATTATGATAGATGAAAGCCATAGATTCAGGAACAACGATACGGATATGTATAAAAAGCTGGACGAGCTTATCGGAAATATTTGGGACAGAACGGGAAAATATCCTTATGTAGGTTTACTGAGTGCTACTCCGCAGAATAACAGACCTAAGGACCTGCAAAATCAAATTTACTTGTTTGAACGAAGTCATGCGAACAGCACTCTGCGTCGCGCAATGGGAGGAAATTTGGAATCTTTTTTCGCGGGCATCAATAAGAGATATGAGGATGTTATCAGAAGCAGGAAGGAGGATTTTAAGTTAGAGGACGGCAATCGAACAGACAGAACATCGAAAGAGGAGATAACAAAGATTTCTACGGAGATAAGAGACAAGATACTAGATGACATTCTCGTACGTAGGACACGGACTGACGTAAAGAAATACTATAACGATGATATTCAAGCATCTGAGATCAAATTCCCCGATGTTGAGCCTCCGATAAGTTGGCAGTATACTCTTTCCCCGCCTCTCGCGAAATTGTTCACCGAAACAATGGATATTATTTGCCCGGATACGGGAGGACCACAGGATGCAACCGGTCTCGGCTACTATCGTTATCGCGCGATAGAGTACCTTAAAAATGCGGACCATCGCAGGTTGTACGAGGGAGGAAATATCCGTGCGGAAAGAGTGTCAGAACAATTAGCCGGTATTATGCAATTTTTATTGGTTAAGAGATTGGAAAGCTCCTTCGATGCTTTCCGTAAGTCTTTATCTAATCTCGAGCAGTACACTAACAACATGGTGGAAATGTGGTACAATGACTGCATTTTTATCTGTCCGCTCTTAGACGTTAATGCCGAACTTGAGAAGCAACGGAGGGAGTTCCCGCAGCATTCATTTAAGCAGTGGGCGGAGGCTATTCAGTCAAAGATAGACAGGCTTACACGGGCAGGTCGTAACAAGAAAAACAACAATCGTTGTTTTTCCAGAGCCGATTTTGATGAGAGGTACATTAAGTACCTAGAAAGGGACAAACATTATCTCGAGCTGTTGAGAAAGGAATGGAATAGTCAAAAAGAGGATCCAAAAGAAAATGTGTTTAGGACAGAACTCCGGAAGCTCCTACCGGCGGATGATACCGAGAAAAAGGTAGTCATTTTTACAGAATCGGTGGATACTCTCGAATCAATCAAAAAGGTCGTTGAAGCGGAGGGTATTTCGGTTCTCGGTGTTTCAGCTAGGGAACGGGATGAAAGTAAAACGCAGATTGAAGCAAATTTTGACGCAAACTATAAGGGAACCCAAAGCAATGACTATCGTGTACTCATAGCAACCGATGTTCTGGCAGAGGGAGTCAACCTGCACAGGGCGGATTCGATAATAAACTATGATACTCCGTGGAATGCCACACGTCTTATGCAACGAATTGGTCGAGTCAATAGAATCGGTTCGCGCACGGAGAAGATACATGTATATAATTTTATGCCCTGCGATCAAGGTAATAACCTGATCCAACTGAAGAGGAAAGCCCATACTAAAATACAATCCTTTCACATCTTGTTCGGTTCGGACAATCAGGTTTACACGGATGACGAGGAAATGATAAATTACGATATACAGAGCTTAGTGGATGGGGAGGAATCTCCCTTCTTGCCGTACATCCGTGAACTCCGGGATTTCAAAAATCAATACCCCTCACAGTACGATTATATTTTACACCATACGAATCCTTTAGATGTCGCAACTGATGTCCCGCCCCATGAATCTCTCTTTCTTATACGCAATAACGCAACGCGTGGGTTATATCTGATGATGGATGAAAACGAAAATTTTTCTTCATTGTCATTGATGGATATGTTGCAGCACCTCAGGGTTCCCTTCGATGCGTCGATAGAGCAATTACCGCCCGACATGGAGAAGCGTAAAAGACGAGCTATACGTTATTTTGAAGGTGATTTCAGCAGAAGCTTTGCGAGCTCGAGACAAAAAAAGATGGACGAAGCTCGTAGTATAATTACAAATTTGACGAACCTCTATAAGCTGTCCGAAGATACAATCGATTTGCTTCGTGATGTCAGATCGCATCTGGATAATGGGAATGCAGATATCTGTCGATTTATTCTTAAACTGGGTAATGACCTTCTTGGGGATTCGAAAGAATTGCTATCTATCTCGAACGAAGAAGTAGATGTTGGCATCCGAAATAAATTTGAAATTTATAACAACAAAATCAAAAATGTTTATGGTAAGAGCACGGTTATGATGGCTCTCTACAAGTAAGTTTTTTAACTAACAGTCAAATAACATGAACGAATTCAAAGCAGCACTTAGTAAACCATACAAAGGGGTGGACGACTTTGTCAATAATGTCATCGCTCCGATATTCGGAGAGGAATTTAAGAGATCGGAGGATTTGGATAATATCCTCCGATATCCTGATGAAATAGGTGACTTTGACTACATTGCGAGGTTTGGTAAAGAATTACAAAAGGAAGCAAACCAAGCAGGTATCGTTCGCATGCTCAACCTAGGATGCATCTCGCTCAAGCGCGATCCGCGACCTATCCATGTGTATGATTTAACCGTTAACGGGAGGTGTAGGCTCTCGAGAAATAGGGTTTCCATACAAAAATCAGTGCGCAAGGTTATAGGAAAACAGAGTGCCGCGTTTATGATTTTCCATTACGATACGGCGGATGTCGGTTACAATGATTCATGGGAATGGAGGTTCAGTTATTGTCAGGTATCTAACTCGAATAGTGACTCAACGAGCGAGAGGCAGTTAAGTTATTGTCAGGTATCCGACTCGAAGAAGGACTCAACGAGCGAGAAACGTTTCACCTACTTATTAGGTAAAAATCAATCATGTAGAACCGCATCGGATCGGTTCCGAAAACTCGCGGGGAAAATAAAGGAGGGAGGTGTTAAGCTGGAGGATGTGACCGAGGCTTTCTCTGTGGAGGCTCTATCAGATGAGTTCTTCGATAAATACAAGAAGCATTATGATAATTTTGTCGAGTACGTCACAGGTAAACGCTACATCAAGGAAAGCGGGAAATGGATCGAAAAGAAAATTCACGAACCCCATGAAACTCTGTACAATGCCTTTGGGAAGGACGACAAGAGGATAAGAGACTACGTCAAGAAAATGATGGGGCGTATCGTTTTCCTCCATTTCCTCCAAAAGAAGGGATGGCTTGGTGTCAAACCCAATGCGGATTGGGGTAGTGGGGATGCGGATTTCATGAAAAATCTTTTTGATAAAAGCTCGTCGGATGAGAAAGAAAACTTCCTAGAAGCTGTGCTGGAGCCTTTATTCTTCGACGGATTAAATACGGATCGGTCTGAGAATGATGATATGTACACGCCTCTGAATGTCAGAATTCCATATCTCAACGGTGGGTTATTTGAAAAGGACGCCCTAGATGGAATAACCGTACAATTTCCACCGAAATTCTTTGCGGATCTCCTTGAATTTTTCTCCGAGTATAATTTTACCATTGATGAAAACGATCCCGGCGATGCGCAAATAGGCATTGATCCTGAAATGCTGGGACGAATCTTTGAAAATCTCCTAGAAGATAATAAGGATAAGGGTGCCTTTTATACCCCTAAGGAGATCGTGCAGTTTATGTGTAAGGAGTCTCTCATTGCTTTCCTACAGAGCAAAATGGAAAAGGAGGAACTGCGTGCCCCTATACGGGATCTTGTCGAAAATTACAATACGGATAAATTGCCAGACGAATGTTTCCCTGCCTTGCAACACCTTTTGTCCGATGTCAAAATCTGTGACCCGGCAATCGGTTCCGGTGCGTTCCCTATGGGGATGTTACGAGAAATCTTTTTCTGCAGGACAGCTCCTTCCCCGTCCGAAGATTCCGTCTCAGCAGCTAAAATTAAAAAAGAAATTATTCAGAACAATATTTACGGTGTAGATATCGAGAAGGGAGCAGTCGATATCGCAAGACTCCGCTTTTGGTTGGCTCTGGTGGTCGATGAAGATTCTCCGGAATCTCTCCCTAACCTCGATTTCAAGGTTATGCAAGGCGATAGCCTGACGGAATCGTATATGGGCTGGGACCTGAGCATATTGGGACATCGCTGTTCATCCCAAGTGAATCCACATGATCAGAGTAGTTTTGATTTTGTACGCGATAGTATCCAGAGCGAATTTGTATTTGATGAAACCGATGCACAGGGGAGAGTGCAAGGTTTGATACATGCGTATTTCAATACAGACTCTCACATCCAAAAGCAGAGAATCCAGACAGAAATTTCTTCTATAATCAGAGAATATATCCGTTTTTCAGGGGCATCAAACGAGGTAATAGATTCCCTTTCTAATTTACAGATTCCTAACGACCAATTCTTCTTATGGCATACCTTCTTTAGTGATATTTTAACTCGACGCAAAAATCCGGGCTTTGACATCGTAATCAGCAATCCTCCATATATCCAGCTCTCCAAAGACAATGGGAAACTTGCTCGAAAATATTCAGGATTAGGATATGAAACTTTTGATAGAATGGGGGATATATATTGCTTATTTTATGAACTAGCAACGAGACTCGTTCGCTGTGGAGGCTTTGTCTGCTACATAACATCAAATAAATGGCTACGTACGTCGTACGGTGCAAAACTTAGGAATTTCTTGTCCACCAGAACCAATCCCTTGCTACTTGTTGATTGCGGTGGATGGAAAATTTTTGAAAATGCTACGGTAGATACAAATATTCTTATATATTCCATCCGCGATAACGAGGGGAGAACACTCTGTGCCAATATTCCTAGTGGCATTAGTGATTTGAGCACTTGTGTGCAACAACGGCATACGATCTGCAATTTCTCTACGTCAGATATTTGGATGATTCTTTCACCGATTGAACAAAGCATCAAGCGAAAGATTGAAACTGTCGGCATCCCTCTAAAGGGGTGGAATATAAATATCCATATCGGTGTAATTACGGGGTGTAATGATGCGTTCATCATATCAACTGAGAAAAGAGAAGAAATTCTTGTTAATTGTCGGAGCGAGGAGGAGCGCGCCAAAACTGCTAAGCTAATACGACCAATCCTTCGGGGCAGGAACATTAAAAGGTACGGATACGAGTGGGCGGGATTATGGTTAATTGCAACTTTCCCCTCGCGTCATTATGATATCGATGAATATCCGGCAGTGAAAAATTACCTTCTATCATTTGGTACGGAGCGTCTAGAACAGACAGGATGTACACATATCATTGGTGGAGAGGAGATTAAGGCTCGAAAGAAAACCCATAATAAGTGGTTTGAAACTTCAGATATTATTAGCTATTGGAATGGTTTTAGTAGACCAAAACTAATATACGGGCAATTTAAGGGAAAATTTGCACTTGATTTGGAAGGATATTACCTTGGAAGCAATGAATATTTTATTACGTCTGACACAGTCAACCTATATTACATACTAGGTGCTCTAAATTCTCAAATCTACAAGTTCTATAGCAACGTAACAATGAGCAAGCTTGGTTCAGCTACACCGATTGCTCAGAGAGATCATTTTATTAACTTCCCGCTTTTGAGACCACCGAGCACAGTGGAAACAGAGATTGAGACGCGTGTGAAGTTGATTATTGAATTGGTTGCAGCTGGGAAGATAAAGGAAATGGAAGTAGTTTCTGACGAGATAAATAAATTGTTATATCAAGCATACGGGTTATCTAGGGAAGAGATTATGACCATAGAACGGTTGTAGTACATAATTATCCGCTACGCCATATCAGACCGCATGAAAAAATATAGTGCCTTCCTCGCGCACCTTCAGGATTGGTTTGGGAAGATCGGGGATATGCTCTGAGTACCAGTCTATCGTCGCAGACAGTGAACTCACCCGGCAGGGGAAATAAGCGTGTCGCGGGCAACACACCAGAGGTGGGCTCCTCGGCACATTTGTCCCAATCAAAATTTCTAAAAATCATTGCACTACCTATCCCTATGCGGGTTACACACGCTCTGCGTACCGAGGATGCTTCAACTTCACGGGAGCATTGATCTATTCTCCGTGCGTGTCTCCTCCGCTTAGCCTTCTCTCAACGCATCTGAGCCATTCTGTTACTTCTAACTGTCTGACTTCGTACATCTTACTTCGTCCTGCAACATGAATTCACTCCTGTATTTCTCCGCAACAAAATCAGATCTTAACGTCAGATAGTCTTTTTCCTTTGAACGCGTGATTTTTTTGATTCTACCGGGTCGGAACTGAAAGGAACGCTCTTTAATCCACGTATCATCAGTATGTTTGCTGTTTTAAGTTTATTGTCGGCGGTATACACGGCAGAGATGCCGGTGGAGGTACCGGAAGTGATGTCGCAGTCGGATGTAGTCACGGTGGTCGCTAGGGACGCGCACAATGTGGTGTCGTATAACGAGAGGGGAAATTTGATAAGGGTAGTGTACGTGACAAGCGGGGAAATTATCGGGCAGCCGGTGATAAGCGGGAATCGTTGTACCATAGTTGCTGAGGAGAATGGACGCAGAATAATTATTGTCTACGAGCTACCTCAATTTCGCCAAATTAACAGACATAACATCTAAACCGCTGCTCCTGCCGCACCGCCGCGATGCCCTCCTCCCCGCCCCCCTGCCGCATTTTTGATTTTAGATTTTAGATTTTTGATTGAGAATAGTGGCGCTGCCGTGGCGCAAGGATTTTTTACGAAGCAAAGCCGGGGAGCAGCACATGCGGTTTTCCCCGGTTCAGCGGCAGGTAGTGGCGGGCGGGGTGGGGAACACTTTTGGGAATTTTGATTTTTGATTTAGGATTGAAGGAGCCGGTGCGCACCGGCGTGTGTAGTGGGCGTGGGCGGCGTGGAACTGTCATTTTCTTCGTCGGCGCGTAGGCAATTCGGAAACTCGCATATCGAGGAACTTGAGCAAGGAATGTCGGCGGGGCTTTCGCTTTCGCTGAAAAGCCTTGCGCTTCCAATAATTAGAATTTTCCTCGCTTTTTTCTACACCTCTGCCGTTACGGTAGCACACGGAGAGCATATACATGGCCATGCGTGAACCTTTTTCAGCGGCTTTATGAAACCAAAGCACGGCTTTTGCGTCGTCCCGAACCGCACTGTTTGTTGTATAGTAGAGCTCGCCGAGTGCGCACACGGCGCCGACATGCCCTCTTTCAATTGCTTTTTGTAACCAATACTCGGCATCGGTGTCGCTCGCGTGTAAACCGGTCAGGTACATGGCATCGGTATCTCCGGCTTTTGCCGCTTTAAGGTACCAATAGACCGCTTTTTCGGGGTCTTTATGTACGAACTCACCTCTACTGTAGCAATCACCGAGCATAGACAAAGCTTTGGCATTCTCGTCCTCTATAGCGGTTCGGAACCAAGGTTTGATTTGTGAAAAGAAGTCCGTATCTCCTCTGTATTTAAGGGAATGGGAGTATGGATTATTAACATTTTCGGCATCTACGGATTTTCGGAACCAGTGAATTGCCCGTAAATTGTTTTTGCTCACGCCTACACCATCCGAGAAGCACTTCCCCATTTCAAACATAGCATCGGCATGACCATGCTCGGCCGCTTTAAGACACCATTGAACAGCTTTCACGTTGTCTTTCTCGACACCTATTCCCTTAAAGAAGCATCCGACCATTTCAAACATAGCATCGGCGTGACCATGCTCGGCGGCTTTAAGATACCACTGAACAGCCTGCACGCAGTCTTTCTCCACACCCAGCCCCCGGAGAAAGCATCGGGCTATTTCAAACATGGCATCGGCATAGCCGTGTTCGGCGGCTTCGAGGAAGTATTGAACGGCTTGCCCGAAGTCTTGTTCGACGCCTTTGCCGGCAAAATAGCGGTTACCGACATCAAACATCACACCGGTATCTCCGTGGGACATCGCCTTTCGGAACCATTGCAAGGCCTGTGTCTTGTCTTTTCCCACACCTAATCCGCGGAGGTAGTAGGCACCGAGTTTGCGCATGGCAACGGTATCCCCCTGCTCCGCGGCTTTAACGCACCAACGGATAATCTGCGAAAAGTCCTGCTTCACACCTTTTCCGTGGCGATAGCAATAACACAGCACACGCATTGCTGGGATATTTCCCTCGGCGGCAGCTTTCAGGTACCAATGAATCGCCTTTGACAGGTTCCTTTTTACACCGACCCCGTAGTAACAACATTTACCGAATTCATACATTGCCTCCGCATCATTTCTTTCTTCTATCACTTTTTCCAAACCCATGTTAACGGCTTCCCGAACCGGTATTTCCGCCTTCGCTTTATTTACGAATTTGCCGTAGCGGAAAGATACACCGTATTTAAGCAGAGAGATGGGGTCATCCGGGTTCGGAGGCTGCCGGGTTTCGGGGGACGCGTCCGGTGCCTGTTTCGTGCCCGGGACATCTCTTCCGAAAGATTGATGGGACCAATATTCCGCCAAAGCGGGGTCTTTCTCCACCCCTTGTCCGTCCCTGTAGCATCGGGCAAGTAGGCTCATTGCGAAGGTATTACCCTTTTCAGCCGCTTCATGCAACAGGTGCAGGGCCTGTGCGGTGTCGCGTTCTGTGCCGTCACCATTGAGGTAGCATTCGGCGAGGTAGGGCATCGCGCAGATATACCCTTCCTCCGCCGCCCGCCGAAACCAGTATGCGGCCTGCGTTGTATCCTTTTCCGCGTTTTCTTCGTTGCTGTAGAACCGGGCGAGCTCGTACATTGCGTCGGTGTGACCTTCTTCGGCGGCTTTCCGGAACCAAAACAAGGCCTGCGCGGAGCATGGTTCCGGATATCCGGCGGGACGGTACAAGTTACCGAGTTCATACATTGCCCAAACATCCCCTCGCTCCGCATCTTTACGGACTCGTCGGGCATGCTGTGCGCGTTCCTTTTTCTCGTTACTTTTCGCGGCTTCCCTTTTTTCTACCGCTTCTTTGTACCATCGTTCAGCCTGTTCCGGGTCTTTTCGCGCGCCGATTCCGTTCCGATAGCACCGGGCTAGGTTGTACATCGCGTCTTCATTCCCCGCATTCGCGGCCTGAAGAAACCAATTTACGGCTTGCGCAGGGGCTTGCTCCGCACCTTCCCCGAAGTAATAGCACAGGGCGAGTTCATACATTGCCTCGCTATGTCCGTTCTCGGCGGCTTTCCGGAACCAATGCATTGCTTTTGCATCGTCTCGTTCCACGTATATTCCGCGACGATAGCATTTACCGAGTCGGTACATTGCCCGAACGCCGCCTGCCTCCGCATATTCCCGGAACCGGTGTACGGTCTGCGCGATGACATCTTCATTGCTCTCGAAGTCCCTAAGGCAGGGGGGTAGATAAAGTGCAGCGGGTACACATCCTTCATCCGCGGCATTCAGACACCAGTAGAGAGCATGCCCGATGTCTTTTTTTACACCGTTCCCGTAAAGATAGCATTTGCCGAGCTCATACATTGCCCCGGCATCTCCCCTATCAGCTGCTTTCTGAAACCAATACACCGCACGGGCAAAGTCCCTCGCTACACCGAGCCCGTAGCGATAGCAGTAGCCGAGCGCGTACATCGCTCCGGGTACTTCTCTTTGTGCCACTTGTTTTTCCACACCTCTGTCAAGGGCTTCACAAACCGAGTCTCGTGCACGGGATTCCTCTTCCCCTTCTACATCAATGTCGTGGAGTTTTTCCATTCCGTGCACGAGTCGGGCGATCAATTGATCCGCGTCAACGGCTGCCTGTGCATCCGAATCGGGGTTGTTGTGGTCGGTGGTTTTCATAAGTGGCGTAAGAGTACCACTTTTTTCCGCGATGTAAAGGGGGAAAGTCGGGAAAAATTTCTCGACACACCCCTGCCCTAATGAAATGGAAGATCTCACCTGCGACAAAATGCCGCATCTGACGTGTCGGTCGAATTTGTGCTGCGGCAATTTGTCGCAATGTCGCCTTCTGCGTAGTTGCCACGCTACCTTCCTGCTTCGCCATTCGTCACACCTGTCCCGATAAAATTTTGAAATCGCCGCAAAGCTAATTCCCGTGCGTGTTACAGACGCTCCGCGTACCAAGGGGGCTTCAACCTCACGGGTGCACGGATTTTTCCCCCGCATCATTTCGGCTTTTCTTCCACCCGCCGTACCCGCGCAACTCCGTTGCGCCTAACTGTTTGACTTCGTACGTCGTACTTGCTCTCCTTCCCGCCGCTCACCACTCAGCCCTTCATTGTATCGTGACAGACTCCGGGACTTTTGGCACAGCATTTGCAGCACATGGAAAGTGTAAAAACTAACCACACACATACGACCATGAGTAAAATACTTGGAATAGACTTAGGCACGACGAATTCGTGCATGGCAGTACTGGAAGGCGGACAGCCTAATGTACTTGAAAACAGCGAAGGCGCACGCACGACTCCTTCGGTAGTGGCATTCACCAAAACCGGGGAACGCATAGTCGGGCAAGCCGCCAAACGTCAGGCGGTAACGAATCCGAAAAACACCGTATTTTCGGCAAAGCGGTTGATAGGGCGCAAGTACAGTGAACTTTCCGAGGAAGACAAGAAAGTGCCCTACACCATTGTGGAAGCACCGAACGGCGACGCTCACATCCGCGTAGAAGTGGGCGGTGAGGAAAAGACCTTCTCGCCGCAGGAGATCAGCGCCATGGTACTCGGCAAATTGAAAGCCGATGCCGAAGCGCGGTTGGGTGAGCGTATCACCGAAGCGGTTATTACCGTACCTGCTTACTTCAATGATGCCCAACGCAATGCGACCAAGGCCGCCGGTGAAATCGCCGGACTGAAAGTTCGCCGTATCATCAACGAACCTACCGCAGCCGCTCTCGCTTACGGGTTGGACAAAGGCACTTCCGAAGAGCGCATCGCCGTCTACGATTTAGGCGGTGGTACCTTCGATATCTCTGTCCTCGAAATCGGTGACGGAGTCTTTGAAGTAAAAGCCAGCGACGGGGATACTCACCTCGGCGGCGATGACTGGGATACGGCTATCATCAACTGGATACTCTCCGAATTCCGCGCTAAAGAAGGTATGGATATCTCGCGGCAGACGGATGCCCTCCAGCGTATCAAAGAAGAAGCGGAAAAAGCGAAGATAGCTTTGAGTTCTACGCAGACCTACGATATTTCGCTCCCCTTCATCACCATGGATGCTACCGGTCCCAAGCACATCCAGCTTACCCTTACCCGCTCCAAACTGGAGCAACTCACCGAAAACCTCCTCGAGCGCACCGTCGGACCCGTCCGCAGCTGTGTCTCCGCTGCTGAGTTGAGCACCAGCGACATCGATGAGCTCGTTCTCGTAGGCGGTATGACCCGTATGCCGGCAGTGCAGGAGATGGCCAAGCGCCTCGCCGGTAAGGAACCGCACAAAGGAGTCAACCCGGATGAAGTTGTAGCTGTCGGTGCCGCTATTCAGGGCGGTGTGCTTGCCGGAGATGTGACGGATGTCCTTCTCTTGGATGTTACGCCGTTGACGCTATCCATTGAGACCATGGGCGGCGTGGCTACCCCGATGATCGACCGCAACACCACCATCCCCACCAAGAAAACGCAGGTCTTTTCCACGGCTTCGGATAATCAGCCGGCAGTGGACATCTGCATTTGCCAGGGTGAACGCAAGCTCTTCAAGGATAACAAGCAGCTCGGTAACTTCAAACTGGATGGTATTCAACCCGCGCCCCGCGGTGTCCCCCAAATCGAAGTTACCTTCGACATCGATGCCAACGGTATCCTCAAAGTAACCGCTAAGGACAAGAACACCGGCAAGGAACAGAACATTTCTATCCAAGGTTCCTCCGGATTATCCAAGGAGGAAATCGAACGCGCTAAACGCGATGCGGAAGCCCACGCCGAGGAAGATAAGCGTCGTGCCGAGGAAATCGAAGTGCTCAACAAGGCGGACTCCCTCGCTCATAACGTCGACCGCCAACTCAAGGAGCTCGGCGATAAAGTTCCCGCGGACCTTAAGTCCTCGCTGGAGGAGCGCGTTACCTCTCTGCGGGAAGCAGTCTCGGCTAAGGATGTCGCTAGTGCGCGTCGGATTACCGATGAGCTGGAGGACATGCTGGGTCGCTTGGCTTCCGCTGCTCAAGCCGCGGGTGCCGATCCCGGTGCAGCCGGTAACACAACCGATTCCTCTTCCGCCTCCGAGACTCGCCAAGCCAAGGGTAAGGTAGTGGATGCCGAAGTAGTCGATGATTAATCTCAGAAACCCTCTTTTTAACCCAAACTAATATAATACTATGGACATTAAACCATTAGGACAACGCGTGCTCGTTAAGCGTGAAGAAGCTGAGAGCAAGACAGCCGGTGGACTTTATCTGCCGGATTCCGCCAAAGAGAAACCGCAGCAAGCTGTGGTGCAAGCCATCGGTACAGGTGGCCGTGATAAAGATGGTAAGGAAATTCCCTTCCATGTCGCTCCGGGTGACCGTATACTCATTACCAAATACGGTGGTACCGAAATCGTCATCGACGGTGAAACTCTTATCATCATCAACGAAAGCGATATTCTCGCCGTCATCAAATAACCCTTAACCTTAATTTCATACTATGGCTAAACAACTGATTTTTGAAGAGAAGGCTCGGCAAAGCCTACTGGCAGGTGTCAGTAAAATTGCCAAAGCAGTCAAATGTACACTCGGGCCTGCGGGTCGGATTGTCGTTGTTGATAAAAAGTTCGGTTCTCCGAGCATCACGAAGGATGGTGTAACTGTGGCCAAGGAAGTGGAGCTGGAAGACCCCTTCGAAAACATGGGTGCCCAACTCGTGCGTGAAGTTTCCAGTAAAACTAACGATATCGCCGGTGACGGTACAACGACTGCTACCGTCCTTGCCGAGTGCATCTATCGCGAGGGTTTGCGCAATGTTACCGCCGGGGCTAATCCTATTTCCCTGCAGCGTGGTATCAATAAAGCCGCTGCCGCTGTGGTAGAGGAACTCAAGCGCATCTCTAAGTCCGTGGACTCGTCCAAGGAAATTGAGCAGGTGGCCACTGTTTCCGCCAACTGGGATGAAGAAATCGGTCACATCATCGCCGAGGCTATGGATAAGGTCGGTAAAGACGGCACGATTACCGTGGAAGAAGCCAAGGGGATTGATACCAGCTTGGATGTCGTGGAGGGTATGCAGTTCGACAAGGGCTACCTTTCCCCGTATTTCGTTACCAACGCGGATGCCATGGAAGCCGCTCTCGATTCGCCTTACATTCTCGTCTTCGAGAAAAAAATAAGCAATCTGAAGGATTTTCTGCCCATTCTCGAAAAGGTAGCCAAATCCGGCAAGCCGCTCCTTGTTATTGCCGAGGATGTCGAGGGTGAAGCTCTCGCAGCTCTCGTTGTCAACCGGTTGCGCGGCACTCTCAATGTCTGTGCTGTGAAAGCTCCGGGCTTCGGTGACCGTCGTAAGGCTATGTTGCAGGATATTGCCATCCTTACCGGTGCTCACTGCATCTCCGAGGACCTCGGTATGAAGCTCGAAAATGTCGAAATATCCGACCTTGGCTCCGCTAAGCGCGTGGTAGTCGACAAGGATTCTACCGTCATCATCGAGGGTGCGGGCAGCTCCGCTGATATCAACGCACGGGTAGCTCAAATCCGTAAGCAGATCGAGGATACCACCAGCGATTACGATCGCGAGAAACTCCAAGAGCGTCTCGCTAAACTCGCCGGCGGTGTAGCTGTCATCAAAGTCGGTGCTGCTACCGAAACCGAGATGAAGGAGAAGAAAGACCGCGTGGACGATGCTTTGCACGCTACCCGCGCAGCTGTCGAGGAGGGCATTGTTCCCGGCGGCGGTGTCGCTCTCATCCGTGCCCAGAAGGCTATCTCCGAGCTTCAACTTGCGGGCGATGAGGCTACCGGTGCTCAAATCGTTTACCGTGCGGTGGAGTCTCCTCTCCGCCAATTGGTCGAAAACGCCGGTCGCGATGCTTCGTTGATCGTCGAGAAGGTGAAGGGGCTGTCCTCTGAGTCCGAAGGCTACAACGTTGTCACCGATGCCTACGAAGACCTGCTTGTCAGCGGGGTTGTTGACCCGACTAAGGTCGCTCGCTCCGCTCTGCAAAATGCAGCGTCTATTGCCGGTCTCATGCTCGCCACTGAGTGCCTCATCACCGAGCTCCCGGAAAAGAAATGTTCCTGTGGCTCAGGTGCCGGTTCATCCGATCCCGGCATGGGTGGCATGGGCGGCATGATGTAACATATCTCCTTTCTTTCATAGTAGTATGTTATCACTTCCCGGTGCGTTTGACTTTCAGACGCACCGGGACTTTACCGCAGTCCCTCCCCAATGCCCGCCCCCCCGCCGCATTTTTGATTTTAGATTTTTGATTTTTGATTTACTAATAATGCGCGCACCGTTGCGCGTCCCACCGCGGAACGAGCCCACCGGCGGATGGGTGTGCTACGGCTTGGCGGCAGGTAGCGGAGGGTGTGGTGGGGAAGGATTTTTGGTTTTTTGATTGAGGAATAATCTATGAAATACCGGTTTTTACCCTACAGGAGATGTCATCTCCGTTTTGTTCGTATCTCCTTTGTGTTTGTGTTCCTGCTACTCGCTTTCGCGTGTGTCGTTCAGGGAAAAACGAAGCAAGAGCACGTCGAGACAGGCGAGGATGCGTCGCCGTCGTGCCCGGTCCCCGGTGTAGTCCGCTTTGCTATGTACAATGTGCGTAATTATTTTGTAGAAGAAGACGCAAAAAGGTCCGACTACCCGCGTCCCATAAAATCCATTGAAGAACGCGACTCAGTTGCGCGTACACTCGCACGTGTACGACCGCATGTGGTCGGTCTCGTTGAAATTGGGGGACAGGCTGCACTGGATGACCTCGCCGCGCGTTTAGAAAAGTACGGACTTCGTTACGACTATCGCTTTGTCTTGGAACGTGCAGGTGAAGATCGGGCTTTGGCTTTGCTTTCTTCCCTACCTATCGAGCATAATCAATCCCAAGCAAATTATCGATTGACCGGCGAGAGAGGGAAGCGCTGTATGTTGCGAGGAATTCTTGATGTTACTGTGCGCGATGCCGATAATTGTCGGTGGCGTATCATCGGTGTGCATCTAAAATCTCGTAAAGACGGGAATAAGAAGGCAGGCGATTCCTTACGCGATCGTGAAGTTCGCACTTTGGCAAGCTATGTGCAACTCGCCCTGCAGCAAGAACCCTCCGCTTCTATCCTCGTTTACGGCGATTGGAATACCGGTTCGGATGACCCTGTACTCCTCCCTCTTACCCGACCTCATGATAAAAAATTCGTTCTCTCGCGTTTAGAAGCAACAGATTCCAAAGGTAACGGGTGGACTATTTTTTATAACCCACTCAAAGAATACAGTGCCTACGATCAAATATATGCCACGCCAATCCTTTTTGCGCAACTCAAAAATTCGCCGATGGGGATCATAGAGACCTCTAGACAGGAAAAATTCGGTTCCGACCACCGAGCTGTCTGGTGCGATTTACCGTGCAAAAAGCACGTCCCGGCTTCGCTGCGTAAAACATCCTCGCGCCACGAAGCGCGCTAGAATCTCAATCAAAAATCAAAAATGCGGTGGTGGGGCGGGCATTGTGGCGGGGATGCAGGAGCAGCGGTTTAGCGTTGTCCATGCGAGACCGTAACGCGGAAGTGCTTCCATGAAGGGGTCCGGGTCATTTTCTTCCATATTGAAAACACCTGCACCACTCCATACACCGGAAAGGATAAGCCTTGCACCGATAGCGGCCGGTACACCGGTCGTATATGAAATAGCCTGTGAACCGACTTCACGAAAACATGACTCGTGGTCGCATATATTGTAGGTGTAAATACTCTTGTCATTCCCGTCCTTCTTCCCCTGAATGATACAACCGATGCAGGTCTTGCCGTGGGTAGATTTACCGAGGTCACCGGGATTCGGCAGCACCGCTTTCAAAAATTGCAAGGGTACGATTTCCATACCGTTGTACAGCACAGGGTCAATGCGTGTCATCCCTACATTCTGCAAGACCTTCAGGTGATTGAGATAGTTGGGCGAAAAACTCATCCAAAATTGCGCCTTCTTAATTGTCGGAATATGCCGCACAAGTGATTCCAATTCTTCATGGTACATGCGGTATATTTCATAGGTACCTACACCTTCCGGACATGTAAACGAGCTGTGCATACTCATGGGGGGTGTCTCGTTAAATTGCCCGTTCTCCCAGTGACGACAGGGAGCCGAAACCTCGCGAATATTAATTTCCGGGTTGAAGTTGGTGGCAAAGGGATGTCCGTGGTCACCGGCGTTGACATCGATAATATCGAGTTGTTCTATCGTATCAAAATGATGTTTAAGAGCCCACGCGGTGTAAACATTGGTGACACCGGGGTCAAATCCGGACCCCAACAAAGCAAAAAGCCCGGCTTGACGAAAGCGCTCGTGGTATGCCCATTGCCAACTATACTCAAACTTAGCGACATCGCGAGGTTCGTAGTTGGCGGTATCCATGTAGTTACAACCGGCTTCCAAGCACGCATCCATGAGCGGCAAATCTTGGTACGGCAGCGCTACGTTGAGCAATAACCCTGGGCGTATCGCCTTCAACAACGCTACCGTCTCCGGCACGTTATCGGCGTCCAATTGATGGGTTGTAATGCGGACTCCCTCTCGCGACATGACATCCTCTGCCACGGCATCACACTTGCTCTTCGTCCGCGATGCAAGGTGAATTTCACCGATAACATCCGACATCTGCGCACACTTATGCGCCACCACATGTCCCACCCCGCCGGCTCCGACAATAAGGACGGAAGGTTTCATGCTTGGCATCCGGGTTCGGCATTGTACATCTTCACGTAGTACTCATCTGCCATACGGTCGGATTCAAAAGCCGGAATAATATCCGTCATCGCATTGAATACAAGGTCAGACCACGCATCTGGATTGTCATAGTAAAGCGGTAATACTTTAGATTCTAACAAATTATAAAAGTTATCGCGGTCCGAACGGTCGCGCGCTTCAACCGGTAACCCTGCCTTGGCTTCAGGTATGATAAAACAATTTTCTCCATCGCGTGCAAATTCCCTGACCCAACCATCATTGGTAGAAATAGTGATAGAACCATTCATGGTGGCGGACATACCGGAGGTCCCGGAAGCCTCTCGTGTTACTACGGGGTTGTTCAACCAAATGTCGGACCCATTTTTAAGCAGGCGCGAGAGCTCCAGCTCATACCCAACCAGTACCACACATCGCGGATACCGTGAACTTAACTCATTGAGTTTGTTAAATATATCTACCGCCGCAAAGTCCGTCGGAAATGGTTTGCCTGCCCATATCATTTGCACCGGACGATTCGTGCGCTGTAGCATGCGCTCAAACATGACCGGATTCTCCGTAATCAGCGCAGGTCTCTTGTATGCGGCAAAACGCCGTGCCCAGACAATTGTGAGCGTGTCCTGATCGAAGAGATGTCCGGTTTGTTCCCCTACAGCGCGGAAAAGTCCCTTCTTCAAGGCTCGTTTGCGTGCCCGAAAAGCTTTTTTATCTCCGCTGTAGAATGCTTCCGCTAGCTCCGGATCCTGCCAATAGGCGCTATTTTGCGCATTGGTGACATGTGTAATCGGGCAAATATCGGGGTAGCCCTGCCACATCTGCCTTGATACCTCACCGTGCAATTTTGATACACCGTTTGCTATATGTGAAAGGCGTAGAGCTGCTAGGGTGTAATTGAAAGTCTGTTCACCCGGATCAAGCTTCAGCATGGAACGTACTTGGTCAAGCGTTAATCCGTCAAAAAATGAAAAATTCGCCATCAGGTTAATATCCATTTTCTCATTACCTGCCTCCTCCGGTGTGTGTGTGGTGAAGACAAAATGCCGACGTACCTCATCCACATTCCCTCCGTTGTGGGCCAACATATGCAGTGCGGCTCCTATGGCATGTGCCTCATTCATGTGGTATATCTCCGGTTCAACTCCCAACTCCTCAAATAAACGCGCTCCACCGTGCCCAAGTACGATATACTGCGATATTCGGGTCATGGGATTAGAATCGTAGAGTCTCTGCGTTATGGAGCGACTCATTGCGTCATTCTCCGGTAAGTCGGTCGTCAGGAAAAACATGGGAGCCGTTCCGAAGGTTTCCGGTCTCAGAAAATACGCCTTCACCCACACCGGCGCATTGCATATACGTATGAGAAATTTGATGTTGTGGTCTTCCAAAAAGGTATAATCACGGCGCCTATACTGCACAGCCATCGAGCCGTCCTCCGCACGTATCTGGTTGTAATACCCATACGTCCAAAGAATACCGACACCGACTAAGTTTTGTCTTAAAGCTCCCGCCGAGCGCATGTGGGAACCGGAAAGATATCCCAACCCACCGGAATAAATCTTGAAAACATTGTCTATGGCGTATTCCATACAAAAATACGCTACAGATTTACTGTATTTAGGGTCAATCTCGTACGGATGCGCATATTGCGCCGGTAAAAATGATGCTGTACTCATAGTTGTTCTGAATTATGCAAAACCTGCCCATTCGAACACGTCTGCCCGCTCATTATACACGTACTTTCTCTTTCTTGCAATAAAAATATGGTATATGAACCACACCTGTCCCAATAAAATTTTCGAAAATAGCCGCGTTGTTCATTTCCATGCGTGTTACAGACGCTCTGCGTACCATGGGGGGGCTGCAACCTCACGGGTGCATGGATTTAGTTTCCACGCATCGTTTCGACTTTGCAGCCTCCGACCATGCCCGCGCAACCCTCTTGCTGCGCCTATCTGCTTCACTTCGTACTTACCTGTTAATTCCCTCGGGACAACTGTATTTCAGTGTATCCTCTTCAACAACCAGTGCAAGATGTCCGGTATGGCAATACGCTCTTGTTCCATAGAATCGCGGTGGCGTACCGTCACTGTTCCGCAAAGTGATTTATCATCGCCTTCTCCGAGGGTATCAAAGTCTACCGTAATGCAAAAGGGAGTACCTATTTCATCTTGGCGACGGTAGCGACGTCCCACTGCTCCACCCTCATCGTAAAAGACGTTCATGTACGGACGCAATTCTGCTTCAATTTCGTGTGCAATGCGTACCTGTTGCTCATTTTTCTTCAGCAGGGGAAAGATTGCGGCTTTTATCGGAGCGATACGCGGGTGAAAATGCAACACCGTTCGTATATCGCTCTTACCTCCCTCCCCAAGCTCCTCCTCATCGTATGCTTCACACAGTAATGCCAACACCGTCCGATCACACCCGGCAGATGGTTCTACTACATGCGGAATAAAACGTTCGCGCGTTGCTTCATCAAAGTATTCCATAGGTTTCCCGGAACCTTCTTGGTGACGCGTCAGGTCGTAGTCGGTACGATAGGCGATCCCTTGTAACTCCTGCACTCCGAAGGGAAAACTATATTCCAAATCATACGTCTTCTTAGAATAAAAAGCTCGTTCTCCATCCGGTACATCGAGTATGTGTATCTTTTCACGTGGTATCCCTATATCTTCGTAAAAGGTAAGGCATCTTTCCAACCATTCATCTGTCAGTCTCATCCCGTCTTCTGCACGACAAAAATATTCGATTTCCATTTGTTCGAATTCACGTGACCGGAATGTAAAGTTTCGCGGATTAATTTCATTTCGGAATGATTTACCGATCTGGGCTATACCGAAAGGTAACTTCATGCGCGATGAATCTACGATATTTTTGTACTGACAGAAAATACTTTGCGCGGTTTCGGGACGCAACCAACCGGTGGTAGAAGGATCATTCTCATCCGCAGCCGCACCGATCGTGGTACGAAACATCAGATTAAACGAGCGTGCCTCCGTTACAAGTGAACCATTAGCGGGATTGTAGCGCGTACTCCCGGTCACTTGCTCCGTTGTCTCCTCCAGTAACTTCAGCTCCCCTAAATTATTTTTCCCCGACAATTGTGTGTAGTATTGAAGCGCGCCCTTACGTGCAACTTTGGCGTCTTTTTCACTATCGCTCGCTACCAACATGGAAAATGCTTTCTTTGTGCCCCATGTCCCATCAACTGTCTCCGCTCCTTTCCACCAATATGCTATGCCGCTTTGAGCAGGTATTTGATCCGCTCGCATCCTCTCCTTGCTCAGTAAACAATCACATAGCGGATCAGTAAATCCACTCACGTGCCCACTCGCTACCAAGACCGAATTATGCGTGAGTATCGAACCGTCCATCCCTACAATATCCGGTCGCTCCTGTACATTTACCCGCCACCAATACTCTTTTACATTCCGTTTAAGTTCAACACCTAACGGACCATAATCCCAACACCCGTTCAAACCACCGTATATTTCCGCTGCCTGAAATATGAACCCCCTCCGCTTGCAAAGCCCTACTATTTTTTCCATCCGTGCAGGATCTGTTTCTTTTCTGTTCGCCATAACGCGCACTATTTTACACAACTTCCCCCACCTTTGCAAGTATAATCATGAACCGCGAACCGCTGCCCCTCCGCAAAGCCCTCCTCCCCACCGCATTTACGATTTTAGGTTTTTGATTGATGATTTAAGAAGCTAGCGCGCTCCGTTGCGCGATCCCCCTGCGGAACGAGCACCCCCTACCGCCGACGGTGCTTCCCGGCTTTGCGGCATAAAAATACCTCGCGCAACGGAGCGCGCATTATTCTTCAATCAAAAATCAAAAATCAAAAATGCGGAGGGGGGGGGCGGAGAAACGCGGCGTGAGCAGCGGTTCAGCGGCAGGACTGCAGTTCACTGCAGTTCACTTTCCGAAGTATCGCTTCAGAAGTCCATCAAATCCTTTGCCGTGACGTGCCTCGTCTTTGCACATCTCGTGCACGGTGTCATGGATAGCATCGTAACCAAGTTCTTTAGCTCGTTTCGCTATAGCCAACTTACCGGCACATGCTCCAAATTCTGCCTCAGCTCGTAATTCCAAATTTTTCTTCGTATCCGCGTGGACAACTTCTCCGAGGAGTTCTGCGAATTTAGCTGCATGCTCCGCTTCTTCAAAGGCGTAACGTCTATATGCTTCCGCAATTTCCGGGAATCCTTCGCGTTCTGCCTGCCGCCCCATCGCTAAGTACATACCGACTTCTGTGCATTCACCGGTAAAGTGATCGCGTAAACCCTGTACTACTTCCGGATCTAGTCCCTGTGCAACACCAATCCGGTGTTCATCGGCGTACACCTTTTCCTTACCTTCTACGATAAGTTCAAATTTGTCCTCGCCCTTAACTTTGCAGACTGGGCACGACTCAGGGATACTATCGCTTTCAATGATAGCCCCACATACTTTGCATCTGTATTTCATAACGTAATTGTAGCGTGTGTTTACGGACGCCTGCTTCAACCTGCGAACGTCCACCCATATTCTACCCAAAAAACATCCCTATGTCAACATTAAATAGTTTCAATCAAAAAGTTGGCGGAGAAACGGGGCATACCTGTCCCCACACCTGTCCCAATAAAATTTTTGAAAATTGCCGCGTTGCTAATTTCCATGCGTGTTTCCTTCACTTCATACCTCGTACTTGATACACATCGGTGCAGGACTACGACTTCACCATAATCTCATCCGTGCTTCTTCTGACATCATATCCTGATTCCACGGGGGGTCCCACACAAATTCTACGTTCACACTACTCACACCGTCCAGTGCGGCTATACCCGCCTCCGCTTCTGCCATAATATGCGGTCCCATACTACACCCCGGTGCTGTCAGGGTCATACGTACATTAACGCAGGCGGTTCCGTCTGCCTGTTCAATTACTTCCACGCTGTAGACGAGTCCTAAATTAACGATATCCACCGGTATCTCCGGATCATATATCTCACCGAGTACCTTCCATACACGTTTTTCCAAAGACATATCCTCTACCTCATCATTTTCCTCTCTCGCCGGAATAATACCCGCCTGCACAGCTTCGTCCCTAGAAATTCGTACCATTCCTGCATCAGTTGCCGCAGTAATTGAATTTTTAAGTATTTGAGTGATGTAGATACGCGAACCCGCGGGCAGTATCAAGGCTTCCCCGGTAGGTATCTGCACACCTGCCACCTCCCTCCCGGTAATGATTTCTTCATTAAGCATTTGCTCCCTTGTACCCCCTCGAACCTGCCGTCCATTCACTATGCTTTCGGCGCAGCCTCGCCTTTGGGGTACCAGATAGAATTATCATTCGTAACCAGTACGTACCCTTGTTCCATCAACCATATCATATCGGAGGTATACGGTGCGTATGCATCCGCTGCCGCACGTTTACTCTCTTCATCTGTGCCGGATGGTACACCGGATAACTCCGCAAACATCTCTTCCACTTTCTTCCCGGAATTCTCTTTGCTCCAATTGAGTATAGCTGCCATCCGATCCGCCAAAACTGTTCCCTCCGGTACCGACCGTATCCGACTCGGCCCCGTGTAGTGCCATCCATGCCACTTGAATATCGGCATGTGGTGCCGGGCTAATCCGTGACACAGATTGGGTATGAGAAATTGCGGATTATGCCGATATTTACCGGAGATAATGGAGACATACGCAGCCAATCCGGGCGATAACAATTTATAGGGCATCGATCCGTTGATAAAAACTTTATCGACACTTTCAAAAACGTCGTCAAAATGATGTTCCCTAAAATCCTGTTCCACATCCCGCATCGTACCGAGCATCTTATCCTTCTCGTCTTCACGGGTAGGATGCCATACGGTGCGTACCGAAACTCCCCGTATCCATTCCTGTATGGCTTCCTCTTCTTTATTTACCGATATCGCAGCTCGGAAAGCTCCTAACGTCATGCTTGTATATTTTGCCTTGTAAAGTGCCGTTAAGGCATGTTGATATCCATGCCAATTGACCGGTCCTATCACCTCATTCCCCAAAGTACATACCGCTATGCCGGTAAAGTTTCCCTTCGGCGGTTCCACAGGTACTTCCTCCGTCGAATAAAATTCGGAAAACCACGGAGCCTGCGGTAGCATCGCCAAAGCTTCCTCTTCCGTCAACCAACATGAATGATCCTCCCGCTTCGAGTGTATGAGCATAGGGGCATCCTCTTGCTTCATGAATACAAAGTCATACCGATCACTCTTCGCCATAACCACCCGAGCAAGATCCATCAACGAATGCGCTCGCTTCTGTCGCAATATCTCCGTGGAAAATATGGAAAGGATCGGATTCCCCGGTCTTAATTCCGCCCGTATCCCCGACGCAGGTTGAGGAAGTTCTCCGTTCGCCGTCACCGGTCGCCTGTCTGTACTTTCCCCGCGAGGTGTCCTGCTACTATACCGTTCATTGCGTCTTTCATCGGCTGATCGCGTTGCCCGTGTATCCCGTATCCTACTGCGTCCGCGTGACCCTCCGTCCCTGCGTTGCATCCCGCGTTCCGCATATGTACTTACCCGTGAAACCGTCGTTGTTTCCTGCGATCGTGCCCAGTCAGGTCCGAATTGATAACCTGTCAGTTCAGTAAGATCTATGGCTTCTCTTCCTTCTTGTTTACTTTCGTCCATATCAATCTCTGCGCCACTTAGACTACCCTATATTACCCATTTTGACAACATTTTTTTTGCGTCTTAATGCGTCGTTCCGGAAAGATTATGTAGATTTCTTTACCTTTTCCGCGCTTCCTTTCTCCTTTATTTAAGCAGCTTTTCAATAAGTTGTTCGGTTGTTTTCGCCAATTTTGTAGGATCATCCAGCATGCCGGCCTGCAAAAGTGATGTCTCTACCACTTGCGTCGCCAATAATTTTGCCGTTTCTTCATCCGTTTCCCGTATCTCTGCTAATTTCTGTATGATCGGTGCAGAGGGATTAAGTACTACTTCCGGGTGCGTTTCAGGTACGGGTTGTCCCATCGCTTTCAAATAGGCTTTTATCTCCGGTGATACGTCATTCTCTCCTTGCAACGCGATCGCCGGTGCCGCCGTTACCCGATCCCCGGTAGATACCCGTGCTATCCGTTCCTTAAATAATTCCCCCATCCAATCTGTCAATGCCTTCTCCTGCTCCTCCTTCAACCCGGTTTTTTCCGTGTCCCCACCCACCGGCGGAAGCTCTAAATTCGCCCGACTTATGCTCTTTATCTCCTTCTCATCTACCCGCATAAGACTTTCTATTACAAATTGGTCCCCACCGTCGGTAAAGAAGGCTACTTCGAAATTCCGTTCTTTCAACGCGTCTAAATACGGAGAATGTTCAAGTTGAGCACGCGACGCCCCGAAAAGTACGTAAATGTCTTTCTGATTTTCTTTCATCCTGCCGATGTAATCGGCAAAACATGTCAATTTCCCGGGTTCCGTGAATGTTGATTCAAATCGCAGAAGCTTCCCCAGCGCATCTTTGTGTTCCCAGGCTGTTACCACTCCTTCTTTGATGAACCGGCTGAATTGCCGCCAAAACGTTTCGTATTTCTCACTGTCATTCTTGGCTAATTCTTCTGTGTGTTTGATAAATCGCTTAGTAAGTATCCCGGATATCCTGCGTAACAATCCGTGATCCTGTAACATCTCCCGCGATATGTTCAACGGTAAATCGTCACTATCTACCACACCTACCAAAAATCGTAACCATTCAGGTAGTAAATTCTCCGGTTTGCTGTCAATGAGTACCTTATGACAGTAGAGCGAGACCTGAGGTTCGCAACGTCCGAATCCCATCGCTTCCGGATTTTCCGCCGGCACAAAGAGTACGGAATTAAGTACAATGGGAGCATCCGCATTGAAATGCAAATAGGTCAATGGGTCGGCCTCCGTGTGGCTGATAAACCGATAAAACGCATTGTACTCTTCCGGCGTTACTTCTTTCTTGTTCTTTAACCATACCGCTTGGACGGTATTGAGGTGCTCTCCGTTGAAATCGATAGGATAACTGATAAAATTACTGTATTTCTCTACGATGTACCGTACCCGATTCTCTT
>CAZJIH010000003.1:0-57008 GCA_964545935.1 uncultured Akkermansia sp.
CCCCACGCCGCGTATACATATACGCGAGTGCTCCCCACATAATTTTTTTCGGAAATACCGGTCGAACAACTGCGTCACTGCACTGACACTTGCTCATCAACGGGTATAATTTCCCCTCTATGGTGTATAGTTTAGCAACTTCCCAACCGTGAAGTCTGTAGACCAGCTCGTCAATCGCAGCAGTAAAGTGCGGCATAAGCAGTGCGTCATCCTCGAGAATGACACCGTACGCCGCACCGGAGTCCAGAAATGCTTTCAGTGCTTTTCGGTGACTGAGTGTACATGCTATCTCATTGGGTGACATCCCGCCTACCATGTACAAATCCCTCTTGCCTCGGTCGAAGTGCGAACGGTCTGCATCAGTTAAATCCTTACCGGCAATGGCGGTGACAAAGTTTAGGTGTATACCGAAATGCGCCGCCTGCTCAAGCATGAAATGCCGACGTTCCTCCGCGTTCGGGAGGTTGATGACAAAATAATTTACATCCGGTTGGCTTGTGTATGCGCTCATGCCCTGTGACATCTTCGGGGGCATTATAGCGTATTCTTAATACGTACGGCATTGGGCGGAAGTTGTTGAATATTGTACGATCAGAGCAGACAAAGCAAAATAAAAATCACATGCTCGGACAAGATCGCAACGAACAAATCACGTTCAGAATCCGATAAAAGGGGACAGAATTTTTTTGCTTGACATACGTATTAAGAATACGCACAGCATAAGCTGGAAAACAAGCCGGAATCATGAAAAATGATACAACAAAACCGAATAATGAGAGGTGCACGGATGCAGAGATAGCCGTGGAAATACTTCGTCGGACAGGTATAGACATAGTGGAAGCAGCGCTCATAGCGAGGGCAGCATTAAAGGCGGGGCACGGGCGAATCAAGCGCACGTACGAGTGTATAGAAGCAGGGGAACGCGAGCTACGTCGTCGGGAAAAGACAGTAAGTTTTGCGCGAGCGGCGGATGCTGCACTGGATGATTGCGTGAAACGGGGCAGACGGAAAAGGACTGTGAGCGATCTGCACTACATAGCGGAGCGCTTGATGCGACGATGTCCCGGGTTGGCGCGGCATCGCATGCGTAGCATCAGCACAGCGGACTGCGCAAAATGGATTGAGCGGGCATTCAGCACACCGGTTCAACGTCGTAAAGCTCGTACAGCTCTTTCCGCTATCTTTTCGACAGCTATACGCCATGGTTGGTGCGCGGAGAATCCGGCGCGTGCGGTGCCGGTACCGGTCGTGAAGGAGCGGCATATACGCCCTCTTACTCAGACGGAAGCCGAGCGTCTCATCTCCGTAGCGGAAGAATATCGGGGCGGAATTTGTTTAGCTGCGGTGGCTATTATGCTCTATGCCGGGGTGCGACCGAAGGAGATAACGCGTCTGACTTGGGAGCACGTGCACCTGCGCGAGGGTGTCATTTCCATATTACCCGAGCACAGTAAAACCGGAGGAGCGCGGCAGGTTACTATACAACCGATTTTAGCCGCCGTGCTGCAACGCGTACACAGCGTATCAGACGCAGTGCCGCATCTCAATATCTGTCCACCGAACTGGGAGCGCCATTGGTCCAACCTGCACCGAGCGGCAGGATGGTCCGACGAACACGGCACCCCATGGCAACCGGACGTACTACGTCATACCTTCGCTACTAACCATTTGCGAAAATACCATGATTACCGGGCTTTACAATACGAAATGGGACACCGTAATGCTGAGTTGCTGCGTACCCGATACGTTTCCATGTAAAAGGGAGTGACAAAAATGTTAAACAAAAATGTCAAGGATAAGGGCGCAATAGACAAAAATGTCAAATTTAGAAAAGGGTGATGCGATGCGCAAATGGGGGAGATAAACAGCCGGTGAGCCGGTTAGAGGGTATGTGCCGGGTTGGCACGGGATTTGCAATGGTAGGAGTATGGTAGGGGAATAAGACCTGCCTAAGAAAAGAAAGGAAAAAGCAATGGCGACAGAGACACACGGAGCAGAGGAAGCGTTGACTGCCATGTATGGGAGCGACACGTTCGGGATAAAGACGATGGAGAAATATCTCTCCAAGAGCGCGTTTAAGAAGATGCTGGAAACAGTACAGCGCGGATGGAAGTTAGACATGAGTATAGCGAATGAAGTAGCGCAGGCGATGAAAGTATGGGCGCTATCGAAAGGCGCGACCCACTATACCCATTGGTTTCAACCGTTATCCGACGCGACAGCGGAGAAACACGACTCCTTTGTGGAACCGGACGGGAAAGGCGGGATGATCTGCGAATTCACGGGTAAAAACCTCATACAGGCGGAGCCCGACGCGTCATCCTTCCCCTCGGGAGGGATACGCGCGACCTTTGAAGCGCGTGGGTATACAGCGTGGGATCCCACATCGCCGGCATTTATCAAACGAACCAAGCACACCGCTACACTTTGCATACCCACGGCTTTTTGTTCTTACACCGGAGAAGCGTTGGACAAGAAGACACCGCTGTTGCGATCGATGGTAGCGGTGAGTCGGCATGCCACGCGGGTGTTACGTTGTTTCGGAATTGAACCGAGTTGTGTAGAAAGTAATTTAGGGGCAGAGCAGGAATACTTCCTGATAGACCGCGATCTTTACCTACAGAGACCGGACCTCATCGAAACCGGGCGCACCCTTTTCGGGTGTCTACCCCCGAAACACCAGCAGATGGAAGACCACTACTTCGGTTCCATAAAAGAAAGGGTACTGGAGTTCATGAACTCGGTAGATTTAGCCCTCTGGAAACTCGGAGTACCGGCAAAAACCCGGCACAATGAAGTTGCCCCGGCGCAATTTGAGATAGCCCCGCTTTACGAAGCGTGCAACGTGGCGGTCGACCACAATGTGATGATTATGGATATCCTGCAGCGGCAGGCCCTCAAATTCAACCTAGTATGTTTGTTGCACGAAAAACCGTACGCCGGTGTAAATGGTTCCGGCAAGCACAATAATTGGTCGCTCGGGACTCCGGAGCTCGGTTCCCTCTTTTCCCCGGGTAATACCCCGCACAGTAATTTACTCTTCCTGACATTTTTAGCGTGTGTAATACAAGCCGTGGATAAACACGCGGACTTGCTGCGAGCGTCTATTTCGAAGGCCGGCAACGACCACCGTTTGGGTGCTAATGAAGCCCCGCCGGCTGTTATTTCTGTTTTTTTAGGGGATCAGTTAGCCGACATCATCGACCAGATTAAGGGCGGGCAGGCTAGGAGTTCCGAGGCGAAGACCACCATGGAACTCGGAGTCGATGTACTTCCTACCCTGCCGAAAGATACCACGGATCGCAATCGTACCTCACCTTTCGCTTTTACGGGCAACAAGTTCGAATTTCGTGCCGTCGGTTCATCGCAGACTTGCGCGTGGCCGATGGCTGTGCTCAACACCATCGTCGCCGAAGCGCTGGATGAAGTAGCCTGCAAGCTGGAACCCGTAGTGGGGAAGGAAAACTTTACCACCGAAGTCAGCCGCTTGATTAAGGAAATGATTACCAAGCATGACCGTATTATTTTCAACGGCAACGGCTACTCCCAAGAATGGATCGAAGAAGCGGAGCGTCGCGGGTTACCGCATCTCCGGACTACCCCGGAGGCACTTGAAGTCCTATCTCGTCCGGATACCATAGAACTCATGCAGAAGTACAACATACTTTCACGCGCGGAGTTGTTGGCACGGAAAGAAGTACAGGCGGAAAGTTATCTCAAGCTCCTCCATATCGAAGCCAAAACCTGTCTGAACATGCTGCAAACAATTTACATGCCGGCAATCGCCGAGCAGATGACAGAGATATGCGGTACTGTATCGGCTATCAAAGCGGCAGGTATAGAATCCGGACTTCGCGCTGCCCGAGACCGCGCCGGTGCAGTGGGTAAATTGTACGATGAGTTGCCTGATAAGGTAACTGCTTTGCAGGCTGCCATAGACAAAGGATGCCCCGTGAGCATGAAAGCCGCTATGGAAGACGCCCGAGTTACCGTCGATGCACTCGAAGCACTCGTAGACGCCGAACTCTGGTCGGTCCCGACCTATGCCCAGATGCTCAACATCCACAGCAGGTAGCATTTCATTGTCTTCTCAATCCGGTGCCCGGAATTTGATTCCGTAGCGTTGAGCCGTTAGCTTATCTTCGGCGGAGAGGGGACGGAGGGAAGCGAGGATGAGAGGAGCCGGGGGGGATGACGTTTGACGCAGGATGATGCGGCAGAGACGGTTGACAAAACGCATAAAGCGAATTCGCTTCATGTAACGTCCGGCACGGCGGAGACATTTAGCGAGACCCGCCGGGTCTTCGACAGCGATGACGACGCCCTCGCAGACGACGGCGCTCTGCCCGACACCGAGGGCAGCGAGACGGTGGGCGAGGAAAAGAGCGTGGTCGTAATCGGAATCGAAGTGAGGGAGGGATACACCGGGGAAAGACGGTAGCTCGACAGCCTGCAACGAAATACCGTATTTATCGCACAGACGCAGCACTTGCTCCCGTTGGAAAATGATAACGGAGTGAGCCTGCACAGCGATTCGCTGCACGTGATACCGCAGACAATGGCGGATTGTATCCACCCCGATACACGGCACATCGAAACGCATATCGTGTCCGGATTTCGCGACTTTACAAAGCATATTCGGGGACGCGGCGGTACCTGCTCCTTCGCGGATGCACTCATTGGTACCCTTGTAACCCTCCGCGCAAACCACACGATTACCGCGCACAATCAAACTTTGACCGATATCCGTATCGGCGATTTGACGCGCAAGATTGAGACCGAAAAGAGCCTCGCGCTGTTGCTCCGGGGAAAGGGGAGGTCCCGCTAAGAGACCGGGTTGAGCGAGAGCGGACTCCAGAAAGGTGGTAGAAGGCAGCACCACCCAACCGTACTCTCGGGCATGGCGGCAGGCCGCTCCGAAAATGGTATGAGCGTTGCGGCGGTCCATGGCAGCGAGCAATCGGCGAGCCGTAGCATCCGGCCACATCGTGTAAATGCAGGCAGGTTTAATTTGCCCGGCGAACATCACATGCGACACCCCCTGCTCCTGAAAGAACCGGCACGGGGCATCGACCGCACCCACGCGGAAACGCCGGAAAGCATCGCAGAGCGGCGGTATATCGCGTCTCACCGCACCGCGAAATCCGGCACAGACCACACGAGCTCCGGCACGCTTGGCACCCTCAATGACCATACGCGGGAAATCCCCCGCCCCAGCTAATACACCGAGTGTCATTTCCCGCGCGTTGTACGACCCAAGCATGGCGTAAGCTACAGCAACTCAGGGTGTTCCAGGAAAAAAGCGATACGTTGCATGAGCCGGCCGATGTCACCGCCGTCGACTACACGGTGATCGAAAGAAGCGGAGATATTGGCTTGCTCCACGGGGATGAAACACTGAACTTCGTCGCTCCAGACGGGCACTTTTTGCACGGCACCCACGCCGAGTATGAGGCTCTCGCTGGGTAACGGCATCGGTGTGCCGAAAGTCAGTCCGAACCCGCCGAAATTCGTAACCGTCGCAATACCGCCGCCTTTGTACACATCGTCTAGGCGTCGATTACGCGCCTGTTGCACAATTTTATTGAACTCATCGATCGATTCATCGAGCGTATGCTCGTTCACACCGCGCATCACCGGCACCAGCACCCCGTCCGTTACCTGCACGGCTATACCTAAGTCAATACGCTTGGGGGTCAAAATACGCCCGCCTACCATATATCCGGCGCATTCCGGCGCTTCAGCAAGCGCAAGTGCCAACGCTCGCACAAAATACAACGTATACCCCGGACGACGCGGATGTTTCTTTCGGTGTAAAATAATCGGTCCCATGAGGACGGGACGCCCGGCGCCGGCGATAGGGCGTCGCCACGTACGCTGCATGCTATCGGCGACACTACGGCGCATCGGGCTAGCCTGACGCGAAGGCCACCCGTCCACATATTCTAAAAATTTTTCGAAGTCGTTGATAGTGATACGGCCGCCTGCGCCTGTACCGACGATATAAGCCATATCAGCCTCTGTGATGCCCAGTTCATCCATACGAGCGCGGATACGCGGGGAAAGGTAGTGGGCACCGCGCACCCCGAGAGGAACCGGAAGCCCACGGTCGGAGCGCGTCGCGGAAGATACCCTTTCGTTCGCAGTACGGAAGCGGGCACCGGCATCCGAAGCATCGGAAGGCGCGGCGGAGGGAGCTTGGGGGGTATCATCCATTTCGCGTGCCCCGGAGCGTTCGATTTCCTCCGCGGTGGCTTCCACAACACCGAGGACTGCACCCACCGGCACGGTTTCTCCCTCACTTACATTTACGGAAACAAGCGTACCGGAACAGGAGGTAGTTACACCCATCACGGCTTTATTAGTTTCTACTTCAATAACTTCTTGATCAGCCTGCACTGTGTCACCGGCATGTACGAGTAGGTGCATGACCGTTGCTTCGGTGATCGATTCCCCTAATTGGGGCATGAGTATAGGAACGTGTGGCATAAGGATTAAAGGGCAATAAGATAACGAGCGGCTTCCGCAATAGACGCGGCATTCGGGCGATGAGCTTTCCAGAGATCGGGGTGGTACGGAATGGGACTTTCTTTGGCAGTGAGACGCAACGGCGGAGCATCCAACAGGTGCATACCCTCCGCCGCCACACGCGCCACAACCTCCGCCGCGACTCCCCCCCACGGAAAATCTTCACTCACCACGAGCAGACGCCCGGTGCGAGCGACGGAAGCGAGGATGGTATCAGTATCCATCGGTTTGACGGAACGTAGGTCAACTACCTCGATTTCGTAACCGGACTCCGCCGACAAGAC
This sequence comes from uncultured Akkermansia sp., assembly GCA_964545935.1. Taxonomy (GTDB): domain Bacteria; phylum Verrucomicrobiota; class Verrucomicrobiia; order Verrucomicrobiales; family Akkermansiaceae; genus Akkermansia. The sequence continues at coordinate 6,813 of CAZJIH010000003.1, forward strand.
CTCCGCGGCTTGCAAAGTTTCCTGTACCATAGCGGAGAAAGTGACGATGGTAGCGTGGTTACCTTCGCGCGCGATTCGCGCATAGCCGATAGGTAGCGGCTCGGGGTCTATCCAAGTGTCCGCTTTAAGCGAGCGGTAGAGATATTTGTGCTCCATAAAGACTACAGGGTCAGGGATTTGAACAGCCTGCCTGAGCATATAATAAGCATCTGCCACCGTACCCGGTGTGAACACGTGCACACCCGGGTAATGGGCAAAGAGAGCTTCCACGGATTGGCTGTGGAAGGGACCGCCTCCGGGGGTGCCGCCGCAGGGCATACGCATCGTGATATTCACCGGCACTCCGGTGCGGAAGTAGTGAGCACCGGCATTGTTACCCATTTGGTTGAGCCCGAGCGTCCCGAAGTCGGCAAATTGCATTTCCACGATAGGTTTCATACCGCCGAGAGCCGCACCGATAGCCACACTCATGATGGCATCTTCGCTGATGGGGGTATTGAGGACACGCCCCGGGAACTTAGCCTCTAACCCTTTTGTCGCTTTGAAAGCGCCGCCGAAACTCCCTCCGATGTCCTCTCCGTAAAGAAAGACTCGCTCGTCTTCTTCCAGCAATTCTTCCATTGCTCGATGCAGCGCGTCTATGTAGGTTACACTCATAATTGTTCAGGTTTCCAAGTAACAACACTCCAATCTAAAGTCTGCGGGGAAGGGGAGGGCTCCCGTTGTGCCTGTGCCACGGCTCGTTGCACATCCTCACGTATTTCCGCGTTCATGGTTTCATCCTCCTGTTCGGTGAGCCACCCCGTCTCGAGTAATTGCCGACGCGCCACGAGCAACGGATCGCGATCGGCGTATGCTTGTTTGAGTTCGGCGGGGATGTACGACGCGTCATCGTGCTCCCCGTGTCCGCACATACGCAGGGTAGTAGCGACCACCCACTGCGGACCGTCACCGGACCTTGCCGCAGAGACGGCGTCGTGCATCACGTGCAGGGTTTGCATGAAGTTCGTACCGTCGCATTCGTGGGTAGGTAAACCATATCCCCGCCCGCGTTCGGTGAGGTCAGCGCAGGCAAATTCTTGGTTGTTAGGGGTGGAATAGGCAAAGCGATTGTTGCTGACCACGATGACTACGGGCAACTTTTGCACAGCGATGAGATTGCAGGCTTCGTGCGCCGCGCCCACCGACGTACAGCCGTCGCCGATGTTGGCAAGTCCCACGCAATTTTGTTCTCCGCGGAAACGCTTGGCGAGCATCATACCTGCCACCACGCCGACCATGGCTCCCAGATGTGAGACCGGGGCAGGATTTCCCTGCATGGGTTGACCCCAGTGTACATTGCCGTCTTTTCCGCCCATGCATCCGTACACACTGCCGAAATAACTACGGGCAGCCTCTAACACCGCATCCTCACTCCACGCACACCGCCCGGCCATTTCCCTGATGAACGGGTTGTACACATCCCGCCCCTTTTGAAGGAACACCGCCTGACAGGCCGAGATGGCTTCGTGCCCTTTCCCTAAAAAGACCCCGCCGAAAATCTTACCTGCCTTATACAAGGCAGAAACTTTCGTGTCGAATGCCCGTGCCGTACACATAGCCCGGTAGGCACGCCGCGCTGCTTCCTCCGTATTATTCACGCTTTTTATTATATACCCGCTTCCCGCATTTGACAATCATATCTGTCCGCGCCTGTCTCGATAAAGGTGTAAAAGGCTGATTTTTCTTGTCAAATAGAAGGAAAGGGTATAAGATATGGCGCGAGATGAAAGAGATGCCGAAAGCGTATGAACCTGCGACGGTGGAGGCGAAGTGGCAGGAGAGATGGCAGAGGGAAGGATGTTTTCATGCTGACGCGCATTCAGAGAAGCCGGCGTACAGCATTGTGATACCGCCGCCGAATGTGACGGGCGTGTTGCACATCGGGCACGTATTGAATAACACGATACAGGATATATTGGCGCGGCGAGCGCGGCAGGAGGGCAAGGAAGTGCTGTGGTTGCCCGGAACCGACCATGCCGGTATCGCTACACAGGCTCGCGTAGAAAAGGAATTGGCAAAGGAGACACCACCGAGGACACGGTATGATGTGGGGCGGGAAGATTTTGTCAGGATGGTGTGGGCATGGAAGGAAGAGCACGGGGGTATCATCATCAAACAACTTAAAAAATTGGGATGTTCCTGCGATTGGGAGAGGGAACGCTTCACCATGGACCCGGAGTTCGCGGCGTGGGTAGCACGCGCTTTTACGGAACTCTTCCGAGAAGGGCTCATTTACAGGGGACGTCGCATGGTCAACTGGGACCCCGTATTACTTACGGCGTTGAGCGACGAAGAAGTTGTGATGGTACCCACTAAGAGCAAACTTTATACCGTACGCTATCGCTTGGCGGAGGAACCTGAGAAATGGTTATCGGTAGCGACGACCCGACCGGAAACCATCATGGCGGATGTGGCAGTGGCGGTGAATCCGAAAGACCCGCGTTATGCCGGTGTGTTGGGCAAACAGGTGATACGCCCCCTCTGCGAGACTCCGATCCCCATCATAGCGGACGAGCATGTGGAAATCGGATTCGGCACGGGTGCCCTAAAAATTACTCCGGCGCACGACCGGGTCGACTTTGAGGTCGGTATGCGCAACGGATTGGAAATTATCGATATCCTGACGCCGGACGGACACATCAATTGCCCCGGATGTCCGGAGTTGCACGGGTTGGACCGTTTCAAAGCCCGGGAAGTATCGGCTGAGCTTTTACGAACGAAAGGATTACTTGAAAAAGAAGAACCCTACGAAAACAACGTCGGGGTCAGTCAACGTTCGGATGTACCCATAGAACCGCGTTTGAGTATGCAGTGGTTCCTCAAATATCCTTGTGTGCGGGAAGCGCGGGACGCGGTAGAGCGAGGCGATATCGTTTTTCGACCGGCACATTGGGCAAAAACTTATGCGCATTGGTTGGACGGGATACAGGATTGGTGCATCAGCCGGCAACTTTGGTGGGGGCATCGTATCCCGGTGTGGTATCGCAAAGATATGGTGACCGAGCTTCAGGAAGCGAGCAAATTGGACGCGGCGGATGCTGATGCCGGGCGGATATACGTAGGAGAAGAACCGCCGAGTGATCCGGAAAATTGGGTACAGGATGAGGACGCCTTGGACACTTGGTTCAGCAGCTGGCTGTGGCCCTTCGCGACCATGGATGCCGAGTGCTTAGCCAAGTTTTACCCGACAAGTGATTTAGTTACGGGACCGGACATCATCTTCTTCTGGGTATCGCGCATGATTATGGCGGGTTACCGCTTTGCCGGCGGAAAACCCTTTTCAAATGTCTTTTTCACATCCATTGTGCGAGATATACAAGGACGCAAGATGAGCAAGAGCTTGGGCAACAGTCCCGATCCCTTGGAACTTATCGCGCACTACGGAGCGGATGGTCTGCGTTTCGGGTTGATGCGGATAGCCCCTACCGGTACGGATGTAAAGTTTGATGAAAAGCAGATAGAAGAAGGCAAGAACTTCGCGAATAAATTGTACAACGCAGCGCGTTACAGGTTGATGCAGGGGGATGTTGCCCCGAATACGGTGCCTCGGTTTTCACCCGTGCACATCGATATCCTCGCCAAGTTGAAAGATTTGCACGAACGGGTAAACGTAACCCTTCAAAAATACGAATTCAATGCCTACACACAGGCTCTCTACAGCTTCTTTTGGAATGAGTACTGCTCCCTCTTCCTCGAAGCCATCAAGAACGACCTCCGCGAAGGAGCTGACCCGACTGTGCGCCAAGCGACTCTGTACACCATTGATACGGTGCTGCGGCATTATTTAGCACTTTTGGCTCCCGTGATGCCGCATATCGCGGAAGAACTGTGGGAAAACTTGGGTTTTGCCGCCAAATACTCCGGTAAGCCATTGATGCTCAACGAGTTGCCTTCGCCGATGCAGCTCTCGGAAGGGCTGAGTGATGAAGAGATTTCACGCGCACGCGAGGTAGCGACTGCCCTGTACGAAAGTGCCAATCGCGCACGTAACCTGAAGGCTGAATACAATCTCGCTACCAATAAAAATGTGCGATTCTTCCTCAAACCGGTGCTGCCTGTGGATGCGGACACAGCGGGTAGGTTGGCGTTACTCGCCGGGGCAAAGGAAACTGTGACAAACGCGCAGTACGAGGCACCGCGTGGGACACCGACTACCCTAACTCCGCTCGGGGAACTCTTTTTGCCGTTAGAGGGGTTGGTCGATATGCAGGCGGAAAGGTCACGCATAGCAAAGGAACTCGATAAAATTAACAAAGAAATTGAGCGGAGTGAAGCGAAACTCGGGAATGCTTCCTTTGTGCAACGTGCACCGGCGGAAGTGGTGCGACAGGAACAGGAACGCCTTCGCGCACAAAAAGAAAAAAAGGAGAAACTTCTGGCTTTGCAAGCGTCTCTCGTATGAAAATTTTGTTTGCATGTATTTTCCTGATGTTTATGGGGTGGGTGGTGCCGCTTGCTGTGTCCGCCGCCGAGGGAGAATCAGGGGAAATACCGGCTACTCATCGTGAAGCCGCGGAAATGCTTATTGCCTTGATGGTACAGGTCGAAGAGTGTCTGGCGAGTTGCAAGGATGTCGCTTCGGTTCAAGCCGCTTTACCTACTTTGCGTGAGCTCTCCGCGAAGGTTCACGCATTCAAACAAATGCAGGACCAACTTCCCGAACCTACCACGCAGGATTATATGGCAGCTCAGGACTTAACTCCTGCCTTTAATCGCGCTTGGTTCGCTATTCGAAAACATATCGAACGTCTCGAAAAAGACGGTCTGTTTACGCAGGAATTGAAGGAAGCTCTTGAACATTAGCCTGAACCTCGGCGGCGGGCGATGACTCTTCACTTCGTACTTCGTTCTTTGTACCTCGTATTGCTCTCCCCGTGTTGCCGCACAACGTGGTTATCGCCTTTTATTTATCGGGGACAGCTATGCTGTGGTTTCGGGACAAAGTTGAGGCTAAAATGGGACAAAGTGGAACAAACCGGGACAAAGTTAGAAAGAGAGGTAATAATTAAAGAATATGGTATTATTTTATTGTAAAGGAATTGTATGCGAAACATTTAATTTTACTTAACGGGACAAAGTTGGGGTTAAAACGGGACAAACCGGGACAAAGTTTGACAAAAATGTGTCATGTGTGTTAAAATTGGCGTAAGGAAAAAGGGATCATGAACGGGCAAAAATTACGAGAGAAGGTAGAGGGGCTTCGCGGGAAGGGACTTTGGAAAGAGGGGGCTCATCTTGAATTTAAGACAGCGCACAAAGGAGTACCGGAATCTATGTGGGAGACATACAGTGCTTTTGCCAATACCGGCGGTGGAATCATACTGTTAGGAGTCTCGGATCGGGGAGAAACAGAAGGAGTGCATGATGCGGATGCCATGCTGCAAAATATTCACAACCAACTCAATAATCCGCAGAAATGCAGCTGCAATATATTAGACGAGAGTAGGTTAGGTATCATAGAAATAGACTTCCGAAAAAATTATTGTTTTGGATGTTCCTGAAGCGGCTTTAGAGAAGAAACCGGTATTTATCAAGGGAAACATGCTGCTCAGTTATTGCAGGAGAGGGGAAGGGGATTGTTTGCTTCGGCAGGACGAGGTTGAGCGTTATATTCGGGATCGCTCGATTGCTACAAACCCCGCTTACTCCCAAGATTATGAGCGTATACCCCATACATCTCTCGATGACCTAGCTCCTTCCTCATTGGCAAAATTTCGTAATTATCTCAGTTCAAGTAGCATGGGAAAAATGTTGGTTCGGGATGATAATAAAACGATGCTGACACGTCTCGGAGCGTATTACAAGGATCGTGAGACAGGAGAGGAGGGGCTGACTCTCGCCGGTCTCCTCATGCTCGGACAGGATGATGCTATCCTGCATTTTTTCCCGGGTTTTCAATTTGATTATTTTGAGTATCTAAATCCCGGAGATATAACGACACGTTGGAGCGACCGCCTGACAAACGACGGTAGTGTCTCGCCGGGTAACCTCTTCGAATTTTTCTTTAGCGTACTTTTCAGGGTAACAGAAGGACTTAAGCGACCTTTTCGTCTGAATTCCGAGCTGAGACGGGAGGATGACTCATCTGCCCATATCGCTGTACGTGAGGCACTGGCAAACGCAATAATTCATGCTGATTTTTCATTACCGTTCGGCATTAAAATTGAGCGCGATGAATACGGACTTCGTTTTATCAATCCCGGACGTCTTCTTGTTTCACGGGACAGTCTTTTCTCGGAGCAACTCATGATCAGCATCTGCCGGAATAAATGCCTTCAGCGTATGTTTTATGCCATGGGGGTTGTCGATAAAGCCGGTTCCGGTGTTTCAAAAATTGTACGTGGGTGGTTTGAAGACCGCATGTCCTTACCCGGAGTTGAACAAATGAATGAACCGGATCGCGTTGTGTGGACACTTACCTATGTTTCGATAATTCCGGAGCAACGGCTTAAAGATGTACGCCGTAGCATCGGCGTGAGCGTATACGAGGAACTACCCTTAGTCGATAAAATGATCCTGCTGTCAGTCGATAACTCGCGATATCTCAGTCATAACGAGATATTGTCAATGGTTAATCTACCGCTTCATCCGTCTGATTTGAGTGATCATCTATCAACCCTCGCGGAGAGAGGCTTCTTGGTGAAACGGGGTAACGGCAGGGCAACAAAGTACAGATTGAGCGAATCTGCTTCTCCCGCACAGCACGGCGAGGCACCGGATGAGGGTACCCCGTCTCCTCCCATTTCGTATCCTACTCACCTTCCGTCTCACCTCCGTGAATTAGCTGCCTTGCCATACGTCAAGGCTATTGCGGAGTCAAATTGGGTGCGCGAAGAAGCATTTGAAAACGCTTTACGTGATCTTTGCAAGGATAGATGGCTGAGTATTTCTGAACTCTCGCTTTTGTTACGCCGTAACACAAAAACTCTCCGGCGCATTCTGCGTCCGATGATTAACCACGGCATCCTCGCTATCTCTCACCCGGAAAGAATACAACACCCTCAACAGTCATACCGCACAATCTCATCGGATAGGTAAACTGCGGTACCCCCGTGCTTCTATTCCGATTGTCTACCGCCCCTTCTTTTAATTGAGGTTCCGGCGTGCTCCGCTGTGCGTTCCTCCGCGTAAAGTACTGCGGCGGGTGGAAGGAGCATTGATTCAGTAGTCAGACTGTGGTTTCGGGACAAAGTTAAGGCTAAAATGGGACAAACCGGGACAAAGTCAGAAAAGGATGTAATAATTAAAGAATATAGTATTATTTTATTGTAAAGGAATTGTATACGGAACATTTAATTTTACTTAATGGGACAAAGTTGGGGCTAAAATGGGACAAACCGGGACAAAGTTTGACAAAAATGTGAAATTGGGCTTTTTTTTTCCGCTTCGTTACCCCGCGCGACTCCGTTGCGCCCTTCGGCAGCGGGATCACCGCCCGGTGCGAGGCTGCCGTGTTTCGTGGTGTGATGTGTGGAAAAATTCAGGCGGTGTAGGAATTTATGCTTGAAAAATGAGTCTAAGGATGTAGAATAGTGGCGCTATCTCGGGGGAGAAGGAAAATGAAAGCGACTCAGGCTACAGTAGATATATTACACGAAAAGGACGTGCAAAGTATGGTAGATTTTATTATTTTTGCACAACGCAATTTAATTTTGAAACTCCAACCTATCCTACGACGCACACGTGTGTCCCTCGCGCATTTTTATCTCCTGCTCTATATGGCAGAAGAGGAAAGTGTTTCGATGGGTGTGATAGCACAGCTCATGGGGCATACGACAGCTGCGGCTACCGGAGTGGTCGATAAATTAGAAGACCTCGGACACTTGAGGCGGGTAGCAGCTGCACGGGATCGTCGAAAAACCTTGGTAAAAATAACAGATCGTGGACGGACATTAGTGAACAAGATGCGGCTGCACATAGAGCAAGCATTGACAGAAGTACGGGAAGCACGTGATATACAGATTATACCCGAGCAGGCAGAAGGTAAACGTGGGAAATAGTGATTGTAGGGGGAATTTACAGACAGAGGACACGGCGATGTACGCACCATCTTATCTTGAACGCATCAATGCTTTTCCCGGGAACTTTGCACGCTTTGTAACGCGTATACCCGGTGTACCTGTAAGCACGGATCGCGAGGAAGTTATTCGAGCGCTAACCTCTGCACATGAACAGGTGCTGCGCGAAGGGGGAATAGACCCCAAATTTCTTCGTCTAGCGCAGCAGGTGCATGGAAATCATGTAGCCATTGTAGGAGATATCGGGTGTTCGTACCCGGTGGAGGGAGTAGACGGTTTATTTTGCGGCGGTGTGGCAGATAGTTGTCTGGGAATATACGTAGCGGATTGTGCTGCTATTTGGGTATACGACACCGTGTCGGGGAGTCGCGGGTTGATACATTCTGGCAAAATGGGTACTCAGCTCAACATTGTTGGCGAACTTTTTGTTCGCATGTACAAAGTACTTGGGGTACAGGCAAAAAATTGCATAGTAGTTCTTTCGCCCTGTATACGTCCGCCGCATTACGAAGTAGACATTCCGGCAGCCGTACATAAACAACTTCTTACAGCGGGGGTGCAAGCTGAAAATATTGTAGACAGCGGACTTGATACAGCGGCAGATTTGACAAATTTTTATTCATATCGGGCAGAGAAGGGATGTACCGGGAGGATGCTTGCCCTTTTCGGAAGGATTATACCTGCGAATTGACTGAGTGAAAGCGGATGTATCCAAGGCGGAGTTACGCATTCGCATGCTTGCGCGGTTGCGCGCACTGCCGCCGGAGTACGTGCGAGATTGCTCTGAACGGCTCGTCAGTACGTTGCAGCCCTTGGTAGATACCCCCGAACAATTGCGTATTTTCCTTTACGCAGCTTTGACTCACGAAGTACGTTTGCTTTCCCTGCTTATCCGCTTCCCTCAACACGCATACTACTTTCCGCGCTGCTTACCCGGGCATCGTCTCGCTTTTCATCGCGTCGTACATGCCGGGCAGGAACTGGTACCCGGTGCCATGAATATTCCGACACCGCTGCCGCATTTACCCACCCTTCCGGCTGCCGAGGCTGACATCATTATTGTCCCAGGACTCGCTTTTACCCTTGAGGGTGACAGACTTGGTTACGGCGGTGGTTACTACGATCGACTGTTGGCTTCCTTGCCACAAAACATACCCACCCTAGCACTCGCCCTCCCGGAACAAATCCTTCCCACTCTCCCCACGGATGAACATGATGTACGGTGCACGGTGAACCACTTGGGTCCACATCTGACCCGTGAAAATTAAAGGCTTAGTGGAAGGAGAAGACTCTACGGCAGGAAGACGCGTGGGAGAGCAAGTACGAAGAACGATGCGAGGGAGTCTCAGACTCAACGGAGTTGTGCAGGAAGGTTGAGCAAAAAAGACGCGCGGGGACAGGTGTGGTCACGGAACGGGTGTGACGAAAAAAACAGCGCACCGGGGTGACCGATGCGCTGAATGTATCATGATATGAAAAAGCAACCTAAAGCAAATCAGAAGGAGAACACCGTCTGAACACCCGCGATAACAGCATCACTCTCCGGAGAATATGCCGGATTCTTGATGTACTGCACATGCGGCATCACACGGAAGTAACGACCTAACTGCAGGTTGTAGTAGGCTTCCAGAACTAACTCACGATTGTGTTCTGTAGCATCTCCGTGTATACCTTCCTTATCATTCTGACCTTTGAACACGCCGTAAGCGATCCCCAAGTAATCGTTTTCGCGTGAGGGGATAAGTTTGGCACGCAGACCGCCGGTAAGTTCAGCGGCATTGCCCAGAGATTGCTTGGCACCTGCACCACCACGAATGAACACGGTCAACCCATCCGTGATGTCATATTGCACGCTGGCAACTGCACCACCATTGCGACGATGCTTGGAACTGCCGTCAGACTCCGTCCCCGGCTCGTCAATCGATGTAAAGAACGGAGTGATCTTGAAGACTCCCTTACCTTCGTTGAAGTAGTGTCCCCACTCAGCCATCACAGTATAACCGGAGCCATCATCGCAGTTGAGAGGATTGTATCCGGGAGCTGTACCTGTGCGTGTTACACCACCCATCAAGTAGTTCTTCTTGCCGATCTGCACTTGCGCTAAGGCACCCACATTGCTGTCAATGAGCGGCAGCACTGTGGAATTGCAGAAACCGGAGTTTGTGAACGATGTATAGGTATCATTGGCGATCCCCACTGCATCAAAGTAGTCCCCGAACTTAACCATACCTGCAACAATGGCAGCTTTCTTGCCATTGAAGAAGTGTTTGATGGAAACTTCCGGGAAGTAGAAGTCATAGGGTCCAACATAATCGCGGTGCGGAGATGTCACGGAACCAATCAAATTGGGATACGCCTGTACTTGATGAATAGTTTCCTTTTCTACGCCCCAAGACCCGATGAATTCGGCATGTAACCAAGTACCGCCGTTCGTGTCATCCTTGATGATGCGTTGGTTGACATGACCATGCAAGAGAGCCAAGTTGAAATTGGCAGACTTCCCTAAGTCGGTATCATGGACGTTAAAGTAGCCGTATGCCAGATCGACATGCCACTGGGAGCCTACTCTATCGTTGGCTTTAATTTTATAAGCCGGAGCAGAGCTATCCGGCGTCAGGAGGTCCATCTTTTGAAGGATGGCTCCCGGCTGGGTGGAGCAGCACGGAGCTGGTTCAGCACCCGTCACAAACGGCACGGCAGCAAACGCAGCCAGTGTACACGAGGTAATGATTCTAGATGTCATAGGTTTAAGTAATGCGTGACGAACGTAGCGACCGCATAAACGGCTGAAACGCTCAGAGGCATAATAACACATTTTGTTAAATAAGTCAACACATTTTTCAAAAAAAATCAAAAAAAATTGGGAAAAGTGAAAAAATAGGCTTGTCAAATGTGTGGAGGAGTGTAGAATGGTTTTGAGCCCTGCGGGTATAGCTTAATGGTAAAGCGCCAGCCTTCCAAGCTGGTTATGCGGGTTCGATTCCCACTACCCGCTGAAAGTCCGGAAGCCCATGAAAGAAGAGCGAAAGGCAATGATGCTGAGTATAGGCTACGGACGCGGGCACGAAGCTGCGGCACAGGCATTGGCACAGGAGATGCGCGCGCGTGGGTGGGGGGCAGAGGTGATAGATGTATGTGCAGCGGCGCGTCCCCGGATGTTTCGTATCACGCAGTCTTTTTATCGTGAGTGCGTACGATGTATGCCGTGGGTGTGGGGGATTGCGTATTCGCAGATTGATGTTACGGATTGGTCACGTATGTTAAGCATGCCGGGTATAGCCGGGAGTTCGGCGTATCTACGCGACCTTTTGAGGCGGGAAAAGCCGCAGTTGGTTGTTTGTACTTACCCGTTGTATGCGTACATGCTCGATCGCATGGCGCGCGAGGAAGGGATGGATATTCCGTACGCCGTTGTGGTGACGGATGCCCTGCATGTCAACAGCGCGTGGGTACGCACGCGGGCACCGCTTATCTGCATGCCGGATACGGAGGGAATGCGCTATGCACGCGAGGAATTGGGGGTAGACGCGGCGAGGCTGTGCGTTACCGGCTTCCCGGTACGGCGGGAATTCCGACCGGACGCGGCACGCCGTGCGCCGGGGGAGGGAGGGGAGTGTCTGCGAGTCGTGTACGGCGCCCATGCGCGGCTGCACCGTGTCTGCGCGGATATATCGGCCCTTCTCGCGCACCTGCCCGGTATTCAGATTACCCTGTTGGGGGAAGAGCGGGAGCAGAGCATACGTAAACGACTCGGTGCCGCTGCGGAGCGTATCATTTTTCACCGTGGGGGTGCGGGAAGTTTGGCGCAGCCCCTGAGTCGCGCCCATTTTTACATCGGGAAAGCCGGTGCTGCTACCGTATTTGAAGCGTACGCTGCGCAAACTCCCGTGTTGGTCAATTATACTTTACCCGGGCAAGAGGAGGGAAATCAACAAATGCTCATTGATGACGGAGCCGGACGCCGCGTTGAAAGTGCCGAGGAGTTGGTGCAGACAATTGATAAGATGCTGCGGCACGGGGCGACCGGATGGAAGCAAATGGTACAAAATATGCGGGCAGCGGGACGCTGCGATGGTGCCGCGCGAACCTGTGATACCTTGGAAAAACACTTCTTCGGATGAATGAGGAGCCGGCACAGCTGCTGATAGATAACTCCAACACCCGCACAAAATTTGCCTTAGCGAGAGCAGGGGAGGTGTCCGGTGAAGTGCGAACCATGGCAACACGCGATATCGGTATGCGGGACGCGGCGGAATTGTTAAGGGGGTGGAACTTCGAAGAGGTAGCTCTCTGTTCCGTGGTACCGCGCACGGCGAACATACTTCGCGCACAGCTTGCCGGACACCCGGTGCACTGCGTCAACCAGCGGGATTGCCCGCGTCTCGTGCGTTTATACGAATGCCCGGAATGCATCGGTGCCGATCGCTTGGCAAATGCCGCCGCGCTGGCTGCTTGCTACGAGCTCCCGGCTTTGGCGGTTGATTTGGGTACGGCATGTACTTTCGATGCGGTCGCGCTTCTCGATGGAGAACCGGCGCTACTCGGCGGAGTCATCGCGCCGGGAATTCAATCGCTCGCCGCCGCCCCGTCCTTCAGTACCGCTCTCCTGCCCGAGTTGCGTCCCGATGACTTCACCGCGCACCCTAAACTCTTCGCGCGTAACACACACGATGCCCTCCTCGCGGGTGTCACGGTCGGCTTCGAGGGCATGGTGCGTCACATCATCGAGAGTATGAAGACGGAACTGAGTGGCAATGTGAAGGTCGTCGCAACCGGCGGCGATACCTCTCTCGCCGGACAAAAACCGACTTGGGCGGATGTCGTTGACCCACTCTTAACCCTGAAAGGAATCGCAGTGCTCTCGGGGAAAGGCGTAAGGCAGGAATGAAGTACGAAGTGAAACAGTTAGACACGACGGAGTTGCGCGGGTAGCGAAAAGGGAAAGTCGTGTGTCGGCAGCGGATAATTCGGGGAGGAAAAATCGGTCCGGTTGAGTTACGTCGTGCCGGACCGGAAAATGTGGCTTTCTTCGCTGTTACATCCCAACGGCATCCCTCTCGGAACACTCCACTTTAACGCGGGCAGTCTATCACAATTCACCTACCGTGTCATGACTTTTTTCGGGAAAAAGCATTTTTTCGCGTTCGCCCCGAGAGAATCGGTGCTAGCCGCCGCAATGTCGTGCATCAATCTTTTCGAATATATACTTGACAAACGTTGCCGTAGTGTGTACACTCGTGCGTCTACTTCAGCTAGGGAGTCCCACTATGATGAATACCGAGTCCCTATATCGAAAACCGTCTGAGGATGAATTGCTCAGATATGAGATTGCAGTCCAAAAGGCTTTGGATGAAAAGAATCCTAACTTGATATGCAACAGCAGTCTTGAACATGCAGCGATCATTCTGAAACTCTTGTGCTCTGCGGCGCGGGAGAGTATCTGTATTTTCTGCGGACGGATGCGCCGTGCTGTATACGGCGACATCTTGCACTGCATACAGGATGCTGTCAAACGGGGGGTAACAGTTCGCATTGTGACGGAGAAAGACCAAGCAGATGTGGAAACGCAGGAACTTGCCCGCCAAGGTGAAGGGTGGGAATGGAGATCGCTTAAGAAAGATGTGAATATCCCTCATCTCGTGTTGGTCGATGATGATAAGTTTCGCCTTGAACTCAATGCGCATCAGGGGGAGGCTATCGTTTGCACGGGGGTTAGTAAAAATGATAAGACGCGTCACCGAATGATCGATACCTTCAGAACAGGATTTGATCGGATATGGGCTGCCGCGCAGAGCTGCTGAATAGACCTTTGCATCGGGAACTCACGATGTAGATGCTCACTTCGTACCCGCCTGTTTTCCGGTTGCGGGGGCAATTTTAATTTTCGTTCAGTAATTCCTGCATGGAGGCGAAGAATTTTTTGCAGGTTATTTCGTCTGCCGGTTCATTGAGGAGTTTATCGTAATCGGAGAAGACGTAGAGATTTGAGGGGATTTCGGCGAGGAAGGGGGAAGGGGCACAGTTTTCCTGCTTGCCGTAACGTGTACGGTGGGTGCAGTATGTAAGAGTCAATCGGAGTTGAGCGCGGGTGATACCGACATAAAAGAGGCGGCGTTCTTCATCGAGGTTGCCCTCATCGACGGAGCGGGAATGAGGCAGCAGCCCCTGTTCCACGCCGACGATATAGACTCTCGGGAATTCGAGCCCCTTCGCGGCGTGCATCGTGATCAGGCACACACCCTTCTTTTTTTCGATATCCTCCTCCTTTTCATCATCCAGCGAGACCGAAGCAAGGAATTCGTGTAATTTACCCGGGGCAGGGGCAGCTTGGCGCAGGGTATTCAAGAGCTCATCGATAGCCGCTTCACGACGCAGACGCTCCTCATCGGTTTTACAACTACGGCTGAGGAATGCCGGGTATTCGATATCGCGCAGCAAATCCGAAGTCAAATCGGCAGCCGGTTTCTGCGGTTGAGAAAAAGCTTCACGGTATTTATTCAGCAACTGCGCGAAAGTCGACACCGCGTTACGCGCACGCTCATTCAGGGAAAGCATAGCAGCGGCATCCCCCATGGTACGCCACACACTCTTATGCAGCTCACGACTTTTCTGAATCAGGTCACCGGCAGTGACAGTACTAATCCCCCGCGGTGGGGTATTAAGAATACGCAGCAAATGCAAATCAGCGTCCGGGTTAGCGAGCACATGCAGGTAACTGAGCACATCCTTTACTTCCCGGCGGTCAAAAAAACTTTTCGTACCGACCATACGGTAAGGAATACGGCGCTCGCGCAGGGCAATTTCGAGGGGGCGGCTTTGGGCATTGGCACGGAAGAGTACAGCGAAATCCTCCCACGCAGTGTGCTCCTGGGTGTGCATCTGCAATATCTCATCTGCCACGAATTGAGCTTCCTCATCCGCGCCCGGCATGCACACCACCCGCACCGGCTGCTCCCCTTCTTTATTCGTGCGCAGCGTTTTGTCGCGCCGTCCGGCATTATGCCGGATAAGCGCGTTGGCACATGCCAGCACCTGACGCGTACAGCGGTAGTTCTCCTCTAATTTGATAACCTTCGGATGCGGGAAAAAGCTCTCGAAGTCTAGGATATTAGAAATCTGAGCTCCGCGCCATCCGTAGATAGCTTGGTCATCATCTCCCACCACACACACATTGTGCGCCGGTCCGACCAACTGATGCAGCAAACTCATCTGCAAACCATTCGTATCTTGGAACTCATCGACCGTGATGTATCGGAAACGCTTCTGCCAAGTAGCCCGCACATCACTCTCCATACGCAGCAAACGCTCAGTGAGAATCAAGAGATCATCAAAATCCACCGCATTCTGCGCTTTAAGTTCCTTTCGGTAAGCAGCCGCGACCGCCGAGATAAACTCATCATCAATCTCTCGGTAGGAAAGTCCCCGGTTTCGCGCCGCCGAATACACAGCCAGCAGCTGCGCCGGTTCAATTTTCTCACGGCGCCCGCCTTGTTCCATGATGAGACGCTTCACGAGCCCGGCTTGGTCACTACCCGTCAAAATACTAAAATTTTCTTTGTAACCGAGACGCCCGATTTCGCGGCGTAAAATTCGCACACAGAGCGAGTGAAAGGTACAAACGGTCATTTCCTTTGCCTGAGCGGTACCTACCAAACCCGCCACCCGTTGCGCCATTTCTGTGGCTGCCTTATTCGTAAAAGTAAGCGCGAGTATATGCTTAGCTTCCGTACCCTGTTGCAGCATCCGCGCAATCCGGCAAGTCACCGTCCGCGTTTTCCCTGTACCCGCGCCGGCAAGTATGAGCACGGGACCCTCCAGCGTACGCACAGCCTCCCGCTGCGCGGCATTCAGCAAACTTATGTCAAACTTCTCCGCCATACTCCACAGACCGCACACCCATTCACGCAGGTATGCGGCAGCCGCTATCCTACATCCGTCAGAAGCTATACTTAGCTCCGGCTGTCACATTCCAAGAATTCATACCGGAGCGCAAGTCAGCACCGAGATTGAAGTAGAGCATGGTGTTCTCCGAAATCGGCATCCGCAAAGCAGCACCGAATTGAGCACCGGTCTTCCCAACCTCCGCGGACTTTATGGTTTGTCTGAATCCCGGATTCGCCTGTAAACCGACACTTGCTTCCCCCTGCGAATCACCTATATCTTGTGCGACAGCTGCCCGCAGTTCAAGTTGAGCAGATGTATTAAAGAGCGAGGCTCCGAGAGCGGATATCCAGCGAAGTCCCACGGATACCGTACTCGTGGTCCATTCCTGCTCACCCACATCGAGCCCTATACCCTGCGCACCACTTTCCTTGTAACCATCCAGCGTAGTATGCATGACGGATGCTGCCACCAACGGTTGCAATACTTGGGTATGCTCCGCATTGAGCGGTATGTCGTAGGTCAATTCATACATAAGCCCGGCACCCCAACCATCCGTGCTCCCACTCGCTTTGTAACTCGCCGCGCCGTACCGCACCGTCCGGTCGAGGTCCGCACTATTCAATCCAATCACACCGACTAAGGTGTGCCCCCAGCGGTGACGTGACACGTGCGCCATGAGACTCAGATAGTAGCTATCTAAGTTTCCATCCGCTGTATCCGTGCATCCTCCGTCTAAATCACCGTAAAGTGCCGTAATTCCCGCACCAAAACTCGTCCTTTCACTGATATCCATTTCCATGCCGATGGTACCTCCCCACGCATTGTACTTGTATCCGGATTGATAACCATCATCGTTGAGATTCGTAAAGTCGCCGGATGCCTCTACCCAAAAATGTGTAAAGGGCAGAGATTGATAGCTTGCCGAGGGATCCAACCCCATTGATGAAGCATGATCCCGCATGCGCAGAACCTGCGAACGTAGAGCATCCCGCTGCGCCGTCCCGGTAATGGGCACGGTGCTGCCTGCCACTGCCGCGTACAGCTTAGATATCTCCGCGCTGTTCTTCGTAAAGTTTGCCGCTACATAACCCATCACCTGCTGAATGAGGGGGAGCTCTTTACCTTTCTCCGGTATGCTGTTCATCTCCTCACTATTACGGGCTGCCCACAACAGCTCCGCGCCTGCCTGCGGATTCGCTTCCTTATCCGCAAACTGCGATAGCGTATTTCCCTCTCGAGCCGTCGCGTTCACGATAATCGTGTCTCCGTCTACACCTAATTTCGCATTCTGCCAGAAAACGCTGAAAGAGTCTTTCCACTCGAAAACGATGTCCTGCATCATCTCGGACAATTCGCTCTGTTCCATCCCGGTTACCTCCAGTATCTTAAAGTCCGTTAAATCTTCCGGGTGCAGCAGGTTAAAGAAATTGATCCCCAAATTACCCAGTTTGAGTTTCGCGCCCTTCTCCCATTCAATCTCATCCGTTACCACGGCAGGACCCGAGGCAGACAGCGCTTCATCCTTAATGCTTCCGTCCGTCGGGGTCAGGTTGTAGAGCACCTCCAGCGTTCCGCCTTCTCCCACCGTAAGGCTACCGGTCGTTAATTGCGTGACAATCGGTGCTTCCGCGCTTGCGCTCGGCGCGGATACCGTGAGGGTACCGCCGTTCCGAACATTGATCGCGCCGTACTTCGCGGCAGCCGGGGGAAGCGGCGTTACCGAAGGATCAGCATTCGCATCATTAACACCGATTAACGTCAGGTTAGCCGCTTTTTCGACGACCAAGTTTACCGATTCGCTGCCGCTACTGCAGAATGCCTGCTTTGTATTATCGCCGGTTACAGTAATCGTGACACCATCTTTCTCCGATTTAATCGCACCGATGTAAAGAGCGTCCGCGCCATCGTAATTGGTTTTGGTGCTATCAATCGTAAGATTTCCGCGGAGTACCAACCCCTCACCTTCCGTTACATTACCGCACAGGGCACTGATCTTAGCACCATCGGGGGAGGTTATCAGGGAACCTTTTTCCCCGATTCCTACCGCGATACCGTCGAGCTCAATCCCGCTCGCGTCAAATTTTCCCTCGGTACACAGAGCACCCTTGCCCCGGAGTGTCCCGCCGCCCGAGTCCGGACCGAGTGTCGAATCCCCGCTCAACGTTAGCGTCCCATCGATCACCAACTCCGCTCCCTCTCCTATCCCTCCTATCTTCTCCGCCTTGTTATCCAAGCCTTCCAGCACGAGTACATTTTCAACATGTTCTTCGTCACCCTCCGTCGGATCCTCTCCTTCTACCCTCAGTTCAACGGCATCCACATTCCCGCGGATTTCAAGTTCCCCCTCCTCCACTTTCAAAACATCGGCATTCTGAACGTTACCGGTCACGATCAAATTCGCCGCCCCACGTTTTGACAGGTCGAAACGGCTGTCAGACTCAAAGATGATACTCCCGTTCAGCGTGCCGTCGTTTGCCGCTACGGGATCACCGTATTCATCTATCTGTTGGTCTATGATCAATCCGAGCCCCTCTTTGCCGGACGAGTTTGTAACGACTAGGTCACCTTTGTGTTCGGCATCACCGGAGCTGAGATTTCGTAGGGTGAATGTTTCTCCTAGTTCCGCGTAATTGGCGGACGTAAAGTCTACCGTCAGAGTTGTGTCGACCCACACCTGCTTCCACCTTTCATCATTGAGGTGTCCGGCATTAGTATTCTCACCGTGGACATCCGCAATGTAGATACCACTCACACTCAGGAAAACACGTATGATGCCGCCGTCCCCTACTCCGCTGTACGTATCGTATATCACATGCCCCGCAGTTTCCGCATCCCCGCCCATGTCCCAAAGCTCGTTTTCAAATTCGAACCTTTCATCACCATCGCCATTTCCGGGCAAAGACTCCAAGGGTTTTCCGTCTTCATCCGTTACCCATTGTCCCCACGTTTTCCCATCACCAGTTATGTCACCCCAGCCATTGAACTCCTCGGTCACGCCCCCATTTATCCCGTCCGCAAGTACAAAATGGCGGTCGAACCATTCCTTAATGGCAGCCAAATCACCCGGTTTCGCGGCCAGCTCGTCGTAAGGCATGGTACCGTTGGTAAACCAGATATCCACGTATCCGTCCTTTACGTCATACACATTTTCTTCGGGCGTTTTGCCTTTCTGTATACCCAATATTTTTCTGACGGCATCGACCGTAAAATACAGTTTAACCCTCGTACTCGACCCCGTACCACCGAAATCTATCTTACCCTTCTCACCGGGAAGGAAATTCACTAAGTATTTACCGCCGCGCGGCGCGGCATCCCGTCCATCGGCAATAGTGATGTTATCCTCGCCGACGAGAAAGCGAAACGAATCATCGGCACTATGGAGCACGTTGTCCTCATCATCCTTGATGGTCAGGGTGCTTCCGGCTTTCAGTCCCGTAATACACCCGCCCCTGTGCATATCGGCATACGTCAGATTTTTCGCGTCCAAGCCGCCTAAATCGAAGTCGCCGCCCGTTATTTGTGCTCTGTCATCAGCTTCGAGATGATCATCTTCAGAACCCTCCGTGGTGTAATTGATCCTAACCTTGGACGTGATTTCACCGCCGCTCCCCACTACCAAATTGCTCCCTATTTTGTCCTCGCTTACCGAGTAAAGATTAATGTGCCCTTTTTCCAGTTTCGCACTACCGACATCCAGCGTCATCCCGAACACTGAAATATCACCCGTGCCTAAGGAATTGCTACCGCCGAGCTTCAACGTGCCGCCCGCGGTGTACACCTCATCTCCGGTGATGGCATCGAGTCCCTTCATATACAACTTAACGGCGGGATCTCCGACATCCGCACCGCCGGACATGTTCCACGTCACTGTTTTACCTTCGGCTACCCGGAAATCTACGTTGGTGCAATCCCACGTTACCGTACCGGTACCGGAGAGGGTGAAACTCTCATTGAATACGAAAACGGCAGACCCGGCATTTTCCCCGATAGTCTTACCGAATGTCGCGTCTCCGTCGACCCGCAGACTGTAATCCGTCGCGCGCTCATCTACCTTGATACCCCCGGCGTAGAAGTCCCCGCCCGTGGAAACTTCGCCCCCGGCTTGTACCGTTACGTTGTGGAAACTGCTGTCTTCGTTTGCTCGGATGTTCTGAAGACCCGTGCTCACAAAACGCAGGGTATTTCTGCCGTTCGGGTTGTCACTGAGGAAAAGCTCTTTTGCTCTCACCCCTTCGTCCGTGTTGAGAACCGGTACGGATGTGCGGTTATTCGGACTGTGGGTAAGGTCATCGTAAACTTGCAGCAAGCCACTGCCGTTCCGGTAGGACGCCCCCAACGCGCATCCGCTGTGAGCAACGGCATATTCGTCCGTTTCCGCCAATACCAGAGTCGCGCTTACCATAACACTTAACCCGGACACTGAGGAGTACAGGTCTCTGATCGCGGAATGCCTGTCTGCCCATTTTACGGGGTTCGGATCATTCGTATTGTCCACTTCATCGGGATGATAATTGCCACCGTCACCCTCATTTGCCCTTACATCGAGATCTACCTTACTTGTATCTCCACTATTGACCACTTTGAGCTCTGCGGTTGTCCAATGGTCACCGCCGGAAGAAACAGTTTGGTTGCCGCGAAAACCACTGAATTCGAACTGATTGCGAGTCCACCTCAGCATAAAATCCGCAGCATCACTCGCGACAGCCCCTCCCGGGATCGTTGACAGCCACCCCTCCGGAGTGTTTGAGTAATTTAAATTCGCATCGATAGTCCAGTATCCCCCGCCGGCGATATCCCACTCCGCAACTTCCGTGGCATCACCGCGTCCGTATAACGAGAAAGGTAGGTGGCACGCATACAATCCTGTCTCGGGATCCTTTACCCATTTTGTTGTCTCATAGGACAAACTAAACGTTTTAGCGCACACCTGAAAAGAAGCCAGCACGACTGCGAGGAGACTCAGAGGAAGGTGAAGTTTCATAATGGTGAAAGAAATTGTCTCCGTTATCATACCGTAATTTTTGGTTAAATCAAGCCCAAAAATTGGGAAAATGCAAAATTTTCGTGAAAAAGATGATTGAAGGGTTCCACCTGTTCCGGTAAAGGCTCGGTGGTGTGAGATGGGGGGGAATGATGAAGGATGAAGTGAAGGAGTTAGGCGCAGCGTGGGAAAGTGGATGCTCCCTTGGTACGCAGGGCGTCTGTAACATGCATGGAAATGAACAACGTGGCGATTTTCAAAAATTTTATTGAGACAGGTGTGGTTGAAAGTACGGTGGTCAAAAATTTTTTTCTTGCTAAAGGGGGAGATTTTTGGTAACATGTGTGAAGGAAAGGGCAGTTGAATATGAAGAAGTATCTCTCACAAATGATTTCTCTGTGCGTCATGTTTACGGCGGGCACGATGGTGTATGCGCAGGATGATCCGAATGCAGCGCCGCCGAAAGACGCGCCAGAGCAGATAGAATATCCCGATACCGGGGTGCGTTTTGTCATATGTACGACAACGAGGGGAAAGTTACCTGTACCGTTGTACGTGGAATATAGGGATGACTATGTACCTTTGCACATATCTGCGCGTGGACCGAGTGAGCGTGCGGTGCCGAAAAACGGGCATGTTGTGTTTTACGAGAAAAAGCCGTCAAAGGATGCCAAGAAAGAGGGGAAAGATGAAGAGAAGCCCTTTTTGGACGTACTGATACCTGCCGAGATCGGGAATTCGAAGGCGATATGTTTGGTGTTAATGGCAGGGAATAATGCGAAGCCCGCGTATTATTTTATGAAGGAATCTGATTTCCCTTTGGGGGGACTTTACGTCGTTAACTTTTCTGCTTCGAAGCTCGAATTTTTGTATACACTTACCGGGGATATGCCGATGACGCGACGTGCAGTTGCTCCCTTTAGACGCCCGGAGGACAATTGTATAAAACCGGATGGGGAAAATGTTCGTGTTGTGCGACTGAAAGATAATCCCGGGGCGAAGAACGTAGGATTTGTATTGAGGGTGCCGGCGGAGGTTGAAGGAGGAACCCCGATGCCTCTGCGTAGTACAACATTGCCGCTTAAGAGTTACAGTTCTGACATCTTGCTCGTCGTACGGCATCCCAAAAATCCGCAACTTTTCAGTGTTATCTCGGTCGTTTACAACGATGCCTTGGAAAAAAGGCAGAAATTTTATCGCGAGCATGATGCGAAGAATAAAAGGTGAAGAGGGAAGTACGAAGTGAGGGGGCTGTGCGGGTATGACGGAAGGATGCAAAGCCGGAGCGGTGCGTGGGAACTGAATCCGTGTGCCCGTGCGGGGTGGGTGTCCCTTCTGCTCGCGGAGCATCCGCAATCCGCATGCGAATTAACATCGCAGCTTTTTTTGAGCATTTTATCGGGATAGGCATGGATGCTCAAAATATCCCTGACAATTGCCGCGATGCTGCTCTGTGCAGTTCGCGTGCGTTTCTCGTACCACGGGGTATCGTCCCCTCACGGAAGCTTTGATGTATACTTCACGTGAGATTTTTCCGCTTCGCTGCCCGCGCAACTCCGTTGCGTCCGGTCCCTTCACTTCGTACTTCACTACGGTTTTTCAGATGTTCCACGCATCGAGCCATTTGAAGGAAACAATTTTCATTTTACGTCCCATGAGACGATTAACCTCAGAGAGATTGGAATTTGTGGAGGCACCTTGGTTAGCCGGATCGTAACTACCATCGGTCGGCGAATTATTCGGATCGACATACTCGATCGTGCGCTGGACTACCGCCTCGCACCAAGCTTGCGCAAGGATGGCGTGGCGGGAATTTCGCACGCAGCCGTAAGCACGTACCGTGAAAGTGTCGTCGCGTACGGTCAGGATGTTACCGAGGGACATCAGAACATCACTCTGGATGAGGTACCCCGGGGCAGCCGTATACATCGAACCCTCTTCGGCACGCGGGAAACTGTAGAAATCTCCGGCGAGCGGTTGAACGAGAAAATCCGCACGCTTCAGTTCATCGTTGATATCCGTGGCATCAATAGCCGCCTGCAACGCACCCGTCAGAGCTGCCTCCGTCCCGCCGTCTAAGCGTCGATTGATGAAGTCCGCCATGTTGAGGAAGGGTCCGCGCTCGCGTACTTTTTTCACCATTTCACGTGCGAGTTGGCGTATTTGGTCGGAGGTAAGGGAACGCACATCCCCCCAAGCGGTAGCCATTTTCAAACTCGGACGCAGGAAAGCCGCACCGAGGAGCATGTTGTAGCCGTTCCCTGTGCCATCCATCGTACGATCGGCTGTAGACACCATGAAACGCGGGAAGAGCACGTTATCCTTCCCATTGTGCTCTACCATGTGCAAGTGGCTATCCGTGTTACTCACCAGCTCACGCTTTGCGAGCCCCTGCAACACCGCAGCCCAAGCGTCCTCGGATACGGAATTGACGTTAAACCCACCCTCCACCATCAGGTAACGAGCTATCTCCTTCCAGCCATCCTCCTCCATGATACGAGAAACGATACGGTCCGGTTCAGTAGGAGCCGGTGCGAGTTTATACCGCGAGACCGGGAGGGGTTGTTCACCCTTCGCAAAAGCACTTAGAGTTTCGCGTGCCGATATCCGACCGTTTGCGTCGGGCATATCGGAGACGGAGGAGCAGAACCAGCGGTCCCAGAGGGCATCGTTGATGATGAAGCCGTGGTCGTAAAAATCCGAAAAAATGCGAGCATTCTTCTGTAAATCAGAATTAATTTTAGTTTCATGGAAAGCGTAAACACCATCGGACGGCAGACAGGGATCGGCAAAAGAATTCCCAATACCCACACCCGGTACACCGGCTTGGTACTGCATACGGCGCATCTGCGAAAGAGAATTTTGCTCCGAAAAGTCATTATCACCGTACCAACCGGGTTTCAGACGCATACCTGAGAATCCGGCAAGTGAAAAAGGAGGATGAACCGGAAGCTCCAGCACGGAAATAAAAGATACATTTTCACCGCCACCCACACCCACACCTAAAATACCGTAGATGCCGTTTTTGCTGTTGACCATGTCCATGGCACTGCGATCGGTGAGCTCGTAAGCGGCGAGCTGGAAAGGATGATACTGACGCTGCTGGTCGTCCGGTTTGTAAAGACCGCTGCCTCCCATAGCCGGATTGGAGTGTACCCAGTTTTTCGTGCGATAGTCCTTACCTTTGAAAGCCGGAAGCGCATTGAGTAGCATGGTATTATATGACTTGGGCGCGATGCCGACGGCGGCATAGTACTCCGGGTCCTCCTTGCCGTCCGCGCCGTACATGTCGACGCGGAAGATGGGTTGTTCCTGTCCGGCACCGCCCATGAAAGTGAGGGCATCGACACCGGTGGTACTGTAATCGTACCAGCCGAGGTCGAAATGAAAGGGCGAAATACCCTCCGCGCCGGGGTAACTGTTAACCGTAGCAGTAGGGCGTACCTCTTTAATGGTTGAACTTTCCGGTTTAATAGTTTCTGCTTTAGACGTATCGATACCGTTAAAGCCGTGGGGTAGGGAGTAGAGTTCACGGGAAGATGGTCCGAGGTCCTCGCCTACCGTGTCATGTTTGTATTTACCTCCGCTCAGACTACCGGCGTAGGTTTCATAATACTGGCTATTATCGCGAGCGACGGAATTGTAGGCATCTTGAGTCTCAAAACCAACGCGAACAGAATACTTACCGGTAAAGTTATCCGGAGATTCGTGCGAGGAGAAGACGGAGATAAAGTAATTATGGAGGTAGCCTACTTGGTCACCCTGAACAAAGGGAATGGCTTGGGGAAGGGAGAAAGTCCAACGTTTATCATCGCGACCTTCACCGGGGTTAATTCCTTGTTCAACGTAATTACGTTCGGCATTCATGTTATCGAAACCCTCTGCCATGGAAAACATGAGGATTTCGCCCGGTTCGAACACTATTTCGTGGTCTTGGTCATTCTGCGAATAGACGAGGTAGTTCCCCCAGTCATTACCGAAGGAATGGCGTTGACCTATCCACATGACAGTATCAATTGCGTAGCCGCCTACATCGGTAGGTTGGAGCATCATGAAACGCAACCATCTTGTATCGTCCGTACCCACGTTTTGGTAGGTGATATTGGTGGTACGATACGGGAGACCGAACATCCACAGTTTTTTCGGACTGATTCTTATCGGAACATTGTAGGGGTTCCACCAGAGGGCCATGGGAGCGTACGCGATAGCTAACCCGTACGCATTCCACCAATCCTCTTGCGGTTTTTTACCACTATCATTCCAGAGGTTACCCCAAGTCAACTGAGGTTTAGTCACGGAAATACCATATTTAGCGACAAAGGAGAGGAGGATAGGAGTACAAGCGTAACCGGCGGAATCAGAATCGGTACGAGCGCGATCACTGTAGTAAGTCACATCATAGGTCCTACCCGCACCATTTGTTTTCTTGGCATTCACTAAATCCCCCATCATTCTGGCATGGGGACTTTGCAGATTACCGACGAGGCGCTTAGACGAGAAATCTTCATTTTTAGCGGAACCATCGGGCCAAGTATTATAGAAAGCGTGCAAGACCTGCCAAGAGCCGATAGGGAAGATAGCTTCCGTACCTGTAGGGAGACCTTCGCCTTCAGCTATAGGGCAATCTTGGTCGCTGCGTGGGCGTAAGGGGGTGTTATTTAAATCTTTTTTATTGAGGAGGAGGTTAAGGTCTAGCTTAAGACCGCCGTCGCGTACGTTGGTGATGAGGGAATAGGAATAGGTAGTGACATCGAAGAAGTAAGGCTGACCTGGGTCTGAGGAGCCACGATTTAGGAGGGGTAAAGTTTTTAAATTAACTAATTTTTGAGGTTCATTGATATTTTCGGGTAAGAAATTAAGGTTTGAACTATCTTTGAAGACCGGAGCGGGGGTATCCCAGGTACGGTGAAGGATTTCTACCGGATCGGATGTAGCCGGACGATCTTGGATAGCGACATTGGCTTTTTGATTTTCGCCGCTGATCCACCATGCGTAGCAGGTTTCATTGCGATCGGAAGAGGGCATGGTAATGAGATCGGCATAAACATATTCATCTTTGGAGACTTTGGTACCCAGAGTACCTTCACCTACGATACAGATACGCCGCCCGGGTTGAGGTTTACCTATATCATTGATAGCACTGATTTGGCGAGGGACATCTTGATCACGGCAAGAGATCAACCAGCGGCGGAACATGGAATTACGACCTATACCTTCGTAAGTACTTTTGATATCTTTGCCTTCACTTTTACCGTAAAGCGGAGCTCGCCAACTATTCCATACACCTAAAATATGTTGAGGGTTCGAGGGATTTTCGGAGAGGATACCGGAGGAAGCGGTGACTCGTTGGTCCGGACCGAGCTCCATCTGAAGGTCGGAGATAGCTGCGTCTAAACCGAGGATTGCTTGTTGACGTGCCTGCGCCAATAAAATAGTCTGCGCGGCGATACGATTTTGGCTTGAAGCGACGGCAAGTATACCTACAGCGATGAGCCCCAAGAGCATCATCAACGTAAGGGTAGCTACTAAAGCAAAACCGCGTTTTTTGGGATGTTTAATTTTCACAGTCAGTAGAAGTTAAGGGTTTGATGTTATCTTATTCGGCAGGCGGGAGATTAGATTTTAAGAAATCGAGGAGGTAGCCCGGGGTAAGGAGCTCGCGGGTAACGATAGGTTCTTTCCCGGGGATATAGAGAGCGTTGGTAGGGACGGAGCTGCGCTCCAGACGCCGCATCTCGGCATCAATTTTAGGATTCGGCAAGGTTTTATCCGCTCGCATGAGGACGACATTGTGCTGATTGAAGAGACGGCGGACATCTTCGGAGTAAGCGATACCTTTGTTAGCTAGGCAGGTGGTACACCATTTAGCGGTAAAATCGACGAAGACCGGTGAGCCGTCATCGAGGGCTTCCTGCATAGCGGCAGGAGACCAAGTGACCCACTCAATGGAAGTATCCGATGGTTCATCGGAAGCGGACTCCGGCATACTGTAGTAGACACCTGCTACGGCAAGGAAGAGAGAAATAACGAGCCCGGAGATACGGGACAGTTTGCTACGGTAGAGTGCACACCAGCGTCCGTATACCCAACAGGCGGCGCAGATGATAACGAGCCCGAGGAGGACGGAGAGCGAGGTATCGCGGGTGCTCAGGTAAACATCTAGCAACCAAGCGGCGGCGGCAAGCATGAGGAAAGAGAGACCTTGTTTGAGGGACTCCATCCATTGACCCGGACGCGGCAGGAGATCAACTAAACCCGGGAAGAGACTGAGCACGATGTATGGGATACCCAGACCAAGACCCATGACAAAGAGAGAGGCGAGGAGCCAGAGACCCGGTAAAGCCATAGCAGCCGGCATAGCAGCGCCGAGGAAAGGAGCGCTACACGGGGTAGCAACGAGAGTAACGAAAAGCCCTTGAAGGAAAGCACCCGTGAGCCCGGTGTGGCGCTCCGCGCTTTGACCGGCGGCGGTAGCACTTACACCGATTTCAAAGATGCCGTACATACCTAAACCGAGCACCAACAAGAGCACCATCAGAGCGTAAACAACCCAGTTATTTTGCATCCAAGTTGCCCAACTGCGATCGGCTCCTCCTTCATCGCCGATAAGGATACCTGCCCATTCCTGCCACGGAGCATCGGCAAGGAGGGGAAGGTTGGAAACAGCGATGAGAGCCATTCCGAGTAAAACAAAACTGACTAGGATACCGAGGACAAATGTGAGGGAGTGAGCGATGACGCGCCCCCTACTCCCGCCACTGAGTTGTACGAAACTCATCACTTTTAACCCCAGAACCGGGAACACACAGGGCATGAGATTCAGCAACATACCACCCAAAAACAGACCGAGCGCAATTTCCCAAAAACCTGCCGGGATACCGTGAGAAACTGATTGCAAGGGAACAGCGACGGAAGCGTGTTGACCTCCGGGCCAAATGAGGTGCCCCTTCAGAGAGAGAGGTTTTTTCTCTGGGGCGGGGTACATGGTGTCCTCGCCTGTATTAGCGGGGAGTTGGAGGTGTATCTTACCGGCTTCGCGACGCACTTTCTGGGCTTGGGCAGGGTGCACGGCATTGTCGTCGGATATAAAGAGGGGGTCACCGGCAAATCCGGGATCGTTCAAAGTTAGTTCATAACCGAGTTGTGCGCGTGTAGCGCTGACGCGCCGTACGGGAGAATCGCCGAGTATTTCCACACCGGACTCTGATTTACTCCACGCCGGGTTCGCCGTTGCGTCGCCGCGTGTAAGGTGCAGGCGGATATGGGAATCGGTGGGAGGTTGGCACCCGAGCCCCGAGCAGAGTTGTGCCGTGGTGGTAATTTCGAAGTCGGCTTGTTCCGGAGCATTTTCCTGAGGAGTGATCTGCCAGAGAATGACAGGTGCTTCATATCCGTACAGGGTACCGACTTCACTTTCGATGCGCTTGGGTACCTGCCAGTACGGACCCTTTACTGCAAAGCCTGCCGGTGCGGTGAGTTGTGCGGTCATCGCTTCTCCCACCGAACCCGGATTCCGGTAATACGCGTGCCACCCCGACGTAATTTCGCCGCGAACTTCTACTAAAAAATCCTTCCCGATAGCGTAGGTTTGAACATTAGCTGATACCTGTAAAGTGAGCTGGGCTGCGCCGAGACCCTCAGGCATTTGCCCGAAGCTCAAAGCAGCAGCAAAGAGCACCCACATCCACACCACTCGCAATGCTTTCTTCATCACCCGAATCATAGCACAACCCCCGCGCCGACGCAAGGGAAAAAATGAGAATGAAAATGAATCGTAGGTCAGACGCATTTCCCCCACAGCCGCTTTTTTGATTGAGATATTAGGTGCTTACGGTGGCACACCCGGTGCGTCATCGCCCAGTGCAGGACTGTCAATTTTCTTGGGATAGATGAGCTCGGGCACGAAAAGTCTTGCGGAGATAGGAACAATGTAGTAATATAATTGCCGGAATGAGACGCATTCGAACAGCAGTAGTAGGAGCAAGTGGGTATACGGGGCAGGAGTTGTTGAGGATATTGTTATTGCATCCCGGGGTAGAGATAGTGTACGCGACATCGCGGCAGTATGAAGGGAAGGAGATAGGGGAGGTATTCAGACGTTTTCGTGGGGTACCCGGGGCGGAGCTGAGATTTAGCGGGGCAGGGGTTGAGGGGATAGTACAGAGCGGAGCGGAGGCAGCTTTTTTAGCGTTGCCGCATGGGGTATCCATGGAATACGGGAAGACGCTGGTAGAAGCCGGGGTACGCGTGGTTGATTTATCGGCGGATTTCCGTCTGAAGGACCCACAGGTGTACAAAGAATACTACGGGAAGGAGCATTGCGCGCCGGAATTGTTGAGGGAAGCGGTATACGGTATGCCGGAGCGGTATCGGGAAGAGATACGCCGGGCGCGAATCGTAGGGGCACCGGGGTGTTATCCTACGAGCATCCTGCTCCCGCTTTTGCCGTTGTTGCGGAGGGGACTGCTGAAGACGGACGGAATAGTTGTCAACAGCGGCAGCGGAGTCACCGGAGCCGGTCGGAAAGCGGATGTGATGTATCATTTTTGTGAATGCAACGAAAGTATGCGGGCGTACGGCGTACCGAGGCATCGGCACCTTTCCGAGATAGAACAGGAGCTGAGTATAGCGGCTGAACGAGCGGTGAAGATTACCTTCATCCCGCATCTCATGCCGGTAAATACCGGGATACTTACCACGACAGTAGCGCAGCTCTGTGAAGGAGTCGGCATCTCTGAGATAAGTGATTGCTATACAAAGGTATACAAAGATGAACCTTTTGTGCGACTGCTCGGAGCGGGGGTGCCGGCGGATACAAAGAATGTGACGCACAGCAACTACATCGATATCGGGTGGACGGTGGATGAGCGAACCGGACGTGCGATATTGATGAGCGCGGAGGATAACATAGTGAAAGGAGCCGGAGGACAGGGGGTGCAGGCATTGAATATTATGTTCGGATTGCCGGAG
This sequence comes from uncultured Akkermansia sp., assembly GCA_964545935.1. Lineage (GTDB taxonomy): Bacteria > Verrucomicrobiota > Verrucomicrobiia > Verrucomicrobiales > Akkermansiaceae > Akkermansia. The sequence goes on from CAZJIH010000003.1 coordinate 36,708, forward strand.
ACCACCGGACTCATGTTCCTGTAGGAAGAGAGAACACGTTGTACCCCGGGAAACCATGAAACCTGTGCTGCTGATAGTGGATGATGAACGCTCTACGCGGAATGTACTTACGCAGGCACTGGAAGATGGGTATGAAGTTTACGCGGCCGCGAACGTTAATGTGGCGCGAGAGATCATGAAGAGTGAACCGGTGGATATATTGCTTACCGACCTAAGGTTGGGCGGTGAATCCGGGATGGACCTTATCGATTACGCTCAGCGGCTGGAACCTCCTCCGACCTGTATCATGATGACCGCTTACGGTAGCCAAGACACGGCAGCGGAAGCAAAAAAACACGGTGCCTACTACTTTTTAACCAAGCCGTTGAACCTAGACGAGGTGGAACTCTTGCTCCGAAGAGCCTCGCAAACGCGCAGCTTGGAAACCCGTAACAGGGAACTGACTCAACAACTGCAGCCGACCGCCGGGTTGCACGACATGCTCGGGGATAGTCCGCAGATGCATGCCATCTTCGAGCGAATACGTCATGTAGCTCCGACCAATGTAACCGTATTGATAGAGGGTGAAACCGGGACAGGGAAGGAGCTGGTCGCGCGGGCACTGCACGCGCTTTCCCCCCGCAATAAAGGGAAATTTGTGGCGGTCAATTGCGCGGCTTTATCCCCTCAACTCATGGAAAGTGAGCTCTTCGGTCACGAAAAAGGGGCCTTTACCGGTGCTTTACAACGCCGGATCGGTCGCTTTGAAGAAGCCGATGGCGGAACACTGTTTTTGGATGAAATCGGGGAAATGGATATACCGACGCAGGTAAAGCTCCTGCGTGTGCTGGCAGAGCGCACGATAGAACGCGTGGGCAGCAATACGCCCATTCCCGTCAATGTACGCATTGTGGCGGCCACGAATAGGCATTTGCAGCAGATGGTGCAGGAGGGTACTTTCCGGCAGGACCTCTTTCAGCGTCTCAATGTCGTGGCGGTACAGTTACCGCCCCTGCGGGAACGCGCCGGTGATATTGTGTTGATGGCCAATGTTTTTTTGAAACGCGTGGGGGAAGAAAATAACAAACCTGCTTTGACATGGAGTCGTGACGCTTTGCGGATACTGCAGCAGTACGACTGGCCGGGCAATGTCCGTCAACTTCGTACCGCCATTGAACATGCCGTTGTGATGTGCGATAGCCGCTGTGTTTTCCCCGCCGACCTACCGGATTATTTGACGAATGCGCCGCTGAATCCACCTGCACCGGCAACGACTACGCGGGTCGCCGGGGCGGACGCGACCACCCTATCGTACAACACGTACAACTTAGCAGCCATAGAATGGGTCACAATTCAACGTGCTTTGGAAGTTGCCGGAGGAAACCGGAGCGCGGCTGCCGAATTATTGGGAATTAACCGCAGGACACTACAACGAAAATTGACAGAACATCAACAATCTTAAAGTTATGGATACTACAGGAAAACAACCCGTGCGCTTTGAGCAAGCGATGGCGCGTCTGGAAACCATCATCGGTCAACTCGACAATCCTCAAACCGAGCTCGAACAAATGATACCTTTGGTCGAGGAAGGATTGACCTTGATACGCAGCAGTAAAGAACTACTGGCGCAAGCGGAATTGCGTATCAAATTATTAGAAAATCCGCAGGTACAGAATGCACAGGCAGGGACAACATCGAAAGCGGAAGATGTGAGCAATGAGTTCAACCTCCGATGAACCGGCGCAGGGTTCCCTGTTGGCGGAAATTCATACACCGGCGGATGTTAAACGTTTGCCGGAGAAGAGTTTGCCGCATTTAGCCGCTGAAATTCGCGATTTGCTCATACGGACACTTTCGGTAACAGGGGGACATCTTGCTCCTAATTTAGGCGTGGTAGAACTCAGTATAGCTCTGCACCGCGTATTCGATACACCGAAAGATAAAATACTCTTCGATGTATCGCACCAAAGTTACGTACATAAAATACTTACCGGCAGAGCGGAGCTGCTCGGAAGCATTCGGCAATTCGGAGGAATCTCCGGATTTATGAGGCGTGATGAGTCTCCGCATGATGCGTACGGAGCCGGGCACGCCGGAACCGCCCTTTCCGCCGGTCTCGGTATCGCCGTCGCGCGTGACCTTTGCGGTGAGGATTTTCAGGTAGTGACCGTAGCCGGGGACGGCGCTTTTACCTGTGGAACTACACTGGAGGCTCTCAATAGTATAGCCGCCGCTACCCGTCGTTTTATCGTAGTACTCAATGATAATGAATGGAGTATCGAAAAAAATGTAGGTGCCTTGTCACGGTATTTTTCTTCGTTGCAGGAAACACAGGCATACACATGGTTGAAGGAACGCGCCAATTACGTTCTCCGGAATCTTGCGAGTGATAAAATGCGGGAGCAGGCAAGGCGCCTCGTAACTGCTGCCCGTAGTCTCATCTCTCCCCTCAGTTTCTTCCGTGAACTCGGTCTCACTTATTACGGTCCCATCGACGGACATGACATCCGCCGCATGGAACGCGTGCTGCGTCTCATAGTTCGGCACAATGAACCTGCCGTGTTGCACGTCATCACCCGAAAAGGTATGGGGTATGAACCGGCGATGCAAAACCCGGCTAAATTCCACGGTGTAGGGGTATACAATGTGGAAGACGGGGCGACAAAACCGGGAATTTTTCCGACGTATTCGGAGGTATTCGGGAGATGCCTGACGCGTATGGCCGAGAAGGATGACAAGATTCTGGCGATCACGGCGGCTATGCCCGGCGGAACTCGGCTGGATATCTTTCGTGAGCGACATCCCACGCGCTTTTTCGATACTGGAATTGCCGAAGAGCATGCCGCTATCTTTTCCTGCGGATTGGCTACACACGGTTTCAAACCTTACTTGGCTATCTACTCTACCTTCATGCAACGATGCGTCGATATGATTGAGCACGATGCCGCTTTACAGGACCTACCGGTAAGATTTTGCATGGACCGCGCCGGTCTGTCTCCGGATGACGGTCCGACGCACCACGGGTTGTTTGATATAGCCATGCTGCGAGCTATCCCTAAACTCGTGATGATGCAACCCCGCGATGAAGCGGAATTAGCGCGTATGCTGGTAACCATGAACGGCATCTGCGACCGACCGTCTGCCGTCCGTTACCCACGGGGCGAGGGGGAAGGTGTACCGATGCCGGAGGACCCGCAGCCCCTACCTATCGGGAAGGCGGAGGTGATATGCTCCCCGTCGGACGCGCGGGTGGCTCTGGTTGCCCTCGGTAATATGAATCGCTTGGCGTCTCAAGTGCGCGAACTCTTAGCGTCTCAAGGAGTGCGGGTCGCTCATGTCAATGCTAGGTTTGTCAAACCCTTGGATGAGGAATGCTTGTTGGCTCTCGCCGCGCGTGGGTTGCTTTTGGTGACACTGGAAGACCACGTTGTGGCGGGTGGCTTTGGTTCAGCGGTCGGAGAATTACTCTACCGGGAACAAATGCGCGTGGACTTACTCTGTATCGGGTGGCCGGATGTGTTCGTGGAACATGGCAGTCTCGCTCAGCTGCGCGAATTGCACGGGCTTACCCCTCAAGCAATTTGCGCTAAAATATACCAACGCTTAAATACACACGTAACTCTATGATTGAAAACGATACAGGGTGTGTATTAAAGCTGGTTCCGCATGGCGAGCATGGGGCTATTGTTAGCTGGTGCACGGCAAACCACGGTCTCGTGCGAACGACTGCCCGCAGCCTCTTGAAGCCAGGTAGCGAAATGAGCGGTGTGGTCGACCTCTTCCACGAGTGCGAGCTGCTCTTCCGTACGTCAGCTAAAACGGATTTGTGTACCCTGACGTCTGCCAATTTGCTTGATGCTCGCTTGGGTCTGCGTAGCTCCCTGCCCCGTCTCCGATTAGCCGGGTACATGGCTCGTCTGCTCCTGTGTACCGTAGAACCCGGAGCGCAAGAACCTCAATGGCATACACTTATTTCCGCCGCCTTAGATTACGTCGCTTCCTCTACCCCGCGTCAGGAAATTGTACTGCACTTTGAAAAGAGACTTGCCGAGTTGCATGGTCTTTATGCTGAAAATGTCGACCCCTATTTTGCCCTATCGCAGCATTTTCCCTCTTTGCCCGCGGAAAGAAGGGACTGAACCGCTGCTCCTGCCGCCCCGCCGCGGTGCCCGCCACGCCTGCCCCCCCTCCGCATTTTTGATTTTAGATTTTTGATTTTTGATTTGCAAATAATGCGCGCTCCGTTGCGCGATCCCTCCGCGGAAACGAGCCCACCGGCATATGTGGTGAGCAGCGGTTCAGCGGCAGGGAGTGGCGGGTGTGGTGGGAGACACTTTTGGGTTTTTGATTTTTGATTGAAGAAGTTAGCGCGATCCGTTGCGCGTCCCTTCACGGAAGAAGCCCACCAACGCCGGCGGTGCTTCCTAGCTTTGCATTGTAAAAATCCTTGCACCACGGCAGCTCCACTATTTGCAAATCAAAAATGCGGGGGGAGAGGAGGATCGGAGGGCATTGCGGTGGACTGCGGCAGGACTGCGGCAGGACTGCGGTTCAGCGCATAACTGATTTTTGAGAAGGATGTGGCGTGATGAAGTATTCCGGCGCATTTTTCTCTCGCATTTCCTGTCAATTTATGCTACCATGTCTTTGCCACCATGCGGACGCTGGATTTTTACATATTACGGCAATTGACGGCGGTGACCCTACTCGGGGTTGTGTCGCTCACGTTGCTTTTGCTTTTGGGGCAACTTTTTAAGGAATTGCACGCCTTGTTAGTAGAGAGTGGTGCGCCACCGAGCATAGTTATTGATTTTGTGCTGCAAGTTATACCTTTTTCTTTGACATTTTCTGTACCATGGGGATTTCTTACAGCTGTTTTGCTTGTTTACGGACGTTTAGCCGCGGACAATGAACTAACATCTATGAGGATGGCAGGTTTAAGTTTATGGCGCCTCAGTATGCCCGCGATAGTTATGGCGCTTGCCTTAGCCGGACTTTGTTACTACATCAACATTGAAATTGCGCCGAGGGGGAAAAATGCTATGAGTGAGTTGGTGATTCAGGCTGCTATGGATAATCCGCGTAATCTTCTACGGTCCGGACGCAATGCTACCAGATTAGACCGTGTACGGTTGTTCATCAATAAGCGGGAAGGAGATACTCTTTATGGATTGCATATATATCCGGACACGGAAGCGGAAGATCCGGACACACCGAAGTTCAAAGCCATGCACGCAAGAAGTGCCGATATCGGGGAATTTGATCCACGAGAACGACTTTTATACCTTACCCTTCATCAAGCTACTATCGAACAAAATAGTGAACATAATGGTGCGATGGCGACCAATCTACCGTTGATAGATTCTATGCCCATGCGTGTACATGTTCCCTTGCGTAATCGGAGGAAAATGAAACCTAATCGTTTCACCAATTCTGAAATACGCGACACTTTAGAGCACCTTGACCGTGTACGCTCCCTAGACCAGGATACTGTAGAGAGGTACCGACGCTCGATTTCAGAATCTTCACCCTTCCCCTGTGCCGCACAACTTATGGCTGACACTGCGCGGGAAATAACTTTCTATACTTCAGCTCTTCCACCAAAAATCGAATTAGCTTTCCGTACCGAACATGTCCAACGAGCTTCCTTCTCTTTTGCGTGCATTGTTTTTGCTCTCATCGGTGTGCCTCTTGCCATCACCGCTCGTCGGCGCGACACAACAACGGGTTTTGCTATCGGAATTGCGGTTGCCGCTGTTTACTTTTTAGCTTTAGTATTTTGTGAACTTTCTCGCAAAATACCGGGTATAGCTCCTTATGTTATCCTCTGGTTACCGAATGTTTTTTGTTTGATTTTCGCACTCTGGCAACACCGTAAAGCGCTTTACAGAGGCTGAAGATGCCGTCCCTCACCAATATCTTTCTCCCCGCTTTTTGATTTTTGATTGTTTTTTGGTTGCCATTCGGTCGGGGGTATGGTAGAATGCGTGGTGTTATGGAGAAGAAGGGAGAGTTGTTAGAGATATTGCTGAAGAAATCGATAAAAACTGGGCATTTTATCTTAGCATCCGGAAAAGAGAGCGATTTGTACTGTGATTGTCGCGTAACTACCTTAGATGCAAGGGGTGCTAATTTGATAGGAGAGCTCGGATGGCAACTCGTACGCGATGTTATTTTACCGCGTTTCCCGGATATACGAGCTATCGGGGGCATGACCATGGGTGCCGACCCTATTTCACTGGCTATCGGCATGTATTCTGCCGCAGCACCATCCCCTCTCGGCATTTTTACCGTACGCAAGGAAGCGAAAGACCACGGACGGGGGAAGCGTATTGAGGGAAATTTTACGTCCGGTGACGCGGTAGTTGTGGTGGATGATGTTATAACGACCGGTGGGTCTACCCTCAAAGCCATAGAAGCTATTGAAGCGGAAGGCGGTAAAGTTCGGGCGGCTTTTGTTTTGGTGGATCGTGAGGAAGGCGGTCGCCGTGCTATAGAAGCGCACGGAGTTCCGGTGTACGCGTTGTTTACACGGCACAGCATCTTCGGTGATAAATAGTGAAACTCATCGTAATTGTACGGATAATCCGTAGGTAAACAATCGGGGCATGATACCGTTGATAGTAGGAATTGATGGAACGCGCCTGAGCGAGCGGGAACGCACACTCTTTGCACGTTTACAACCCGCCGGATACATTCTTTTTTCCCGCAATATCGAAGACCCGGAGGAAACTCGAGAACTGACCGATGCCCTGCGGCGTCTTACCACCGGACCTTACGCGCCTATCATAGCCGTTGACCAAGAAGGGGGGCGTGTCGTGCGCACAGCCGGTATAGGGCTCCCTTTCCCGGCAGCCGCTGCCCTCGCTGCCACACGCGATTCGCATCTTATCGCACAGGCGGCACTCATGACGGCTCGTTGCCTGTACTCCCTAGGTATCAACACCGATCTTGCCCCGGTGCTTGACCTCGCTTCCGCTCGTACAAATGCCTTGGGCGGACGCTGCTGGGGAAGCAACACACAAGATGTTATCTCGTATGCCGGGCAGTGGAATCGCGTCCTCACCCGGCGCGGTATCCTGACCTGCGGCAAACATTTTCCCGGGATGGGGGAAGCTCAATGCGACCCGCACTACTCTCTGCCGACCATAGCGACTCCTCGAACAGATTTTTTGGATGATGGTCCGGCTACGCCTTTCATGGCTCTCATGCCGGAGCTCGCTGCTATCATGGTAGCGCATGTGCTGGCAACCGATATAGACTCTACCCTGCCGGCTTCCCTTTCTCCGGCAATTGTGCAGGGCTTCCTACGCGAGCAGCTCGGCTATGAGGGTGTGGTATTTACGGACGACCTGTGCATGGGGGCCATCACTTCTGTATTCCCACCGTCGGAAGCAGCTCGCCTAGCTCTCATAGCGGGTTGCGATGCTCCCCTTATCTGCCACCATTCCATCGATTTGCTCGATTCCGTTGCGGAAGCCCTTCGTACTGTACCTGCAGAAATTCTACAAAGGGCAGAGGAACGTCTCGAACGCTTCCGACGCTTTATCCCGGAACCCATGCCTCCCCTGCCTTTCCTCGTTTTCCGTGAATTTTCGGACGACCTCCGGCGATTCTCCTCCCGCTTCGCGGACACACCACCACCCGATTCCCCGGTACAGAATTATTGAATCCTGTGGTACGCAAAACGTGTGAAACCCACACGAAAAGCGGCGTTGCGGCGATTATCAAAATTCTCTCGGGACGGATGAGTGGTTCATCTCTGAACTGCTGATTTAGTTTGACAAGACAGGGATATCGGTGTATGCTAGTGCCGTATGAAAGCACCGGCGATAGCGATAGACGGCCCGGCGGCATCCGGTAAATCCACGGTTGCCAAGCGAGTGGCGAAGGAATTGGGGTACACATTTATCAATACCGGTGCTATGTATCGGGCAATTGCTTGGTACATAGCACAGCAGGGTGTGAAAATTTCGGATGTACAAGGTATACGGCGTTTATTGGAGGATATGCCCTTGGAATTCGGCAGGGAGGGTACAGAATCTACGGTGCTTTGTGCCGGAAAACGCTTGGATGGTGAACTTACGGAACCTATTGTTAATGAAACTGTTTCTACTGTAGCCGCTATGCCGGAAGTGCGAGAATTTCTCTTACAAAAACAACGTGCTTACAATATACACGAACCGGTCGTCATGGAAGGTCGCGATATCGGTACCGTGATATTTCCGAATACCCCGTTCAAGTATTACGTGACAGCCTCCGAAGAAGTACGAACAGCGCGACGAGTAGCACAGGGATACCGAGATTCGATACACGAGCGCGACAGAAGTGACCGAGAGCGCACATGCGCACCCTTGACACAGGCACCGGATGCTCACGTGATAGACACGTCTGCAATGAGTATTGAAGAGGTTGTCGCAGAAATTATCGCAGATATTCACCATAAAATGGGGCAAACGAGATGAATCCGGTATATTTTATAGGACATTCCTTGTTGCGGGGGGTGTTTGAATGTTTTTTTCAACTCCGAGTTATCGGGTACGAGAAATTAATTCAGGAAGGTCCCTGCATTTATGTAGCCAATCATCAAAGTTACCTCGATCCACCCCTGTTGGGGCAACTTTTTGAAGGGCCTGTGCATTATTTAGCGCGCAAGACGCTCTTTGATCCTCCGATCATGAAATGCATACTTCCATCGTGCAATGCGCTGCCCATTGACCAAGTTAAACCGAACCCGGGAAGTATTCTGGGAGTACTACGACTTGTACGCGCGGGCGGTAGGATCATCATTTTTCCGGAGGGGGCACGCAGTCCGGACGGTCAAATCCACGAAGCTATGCCGGGAATAGGTCTCATTATCGGCAAATTGGCAGGTGTGCCGGTGCAACCGCTACGTATCAAGGGCGCCTTTGAATGTCTGCCCATCCATAGCCGACGTCTGCGTTTCTGCCCTCTAACTGTCAGTGTGGGAGAGCCGATGACATTTACTACGGAAGAACTGCATGGCAAGGGACGGCAGGGGCAGTTACACATAGGTCACAAAATTATGGATGCCATACGTAGTCTACCTACTGACTTTGTCTAAATGTTACAGGCTTTGCGAGTTCAGAATTTCCGGTGCTACAGGGAACTCAGCTGGGAAATCCCGGAGCGCGGAGCTTTGTTGGTGGGTGAAAATGCGCAAGGGAAAACGAGTTTGCTCGAGGCTATTTGTGTGGGACTTACCCTGCATAGTCCGCGTACGTCTCGCATGGCGAGTCTCGTGCAGCACGGATGTGAACAATTCGGCGTGGCTCTGGATACGCATCAGGAACGTCGCCGTTTTCTTTGGCAGGCACAGCGTGCTGAATTATGCCTGAATGGTGAGGTAGTACGCTCTACATCCCGGTATATTGACGGAGCGCCACCGGTTACTTGGTTGGGGAATCGTGACTTGTCTTTGGTGAGCGGTGCGGCTGAATTACGTAGAAATTATTTAGATTTTACGGGGACTCAATGGCACCCGGAATACCGCAATGAGCTCCTTACTTACAAACGTGCCCTGAAATCTCGTAATTTTTTGCTGCGTCAACCACATCCTAATACAGATGCTTTGCAGAGTTATGCGACAGTGATGGCTCAACACGGTGAACGTCTTGTGATGCTACGGCAAAATCTTGTCTCGCTCCTCGAGCCACATGTAACCGAACTCCACGCGCGTATCAGTGCCGGTCAACGTGAACGCGTGTCACTCCGTTACGAACCATCTGTGCATGAATCCCTTGCATCCGCAATGCACGCAAGCCTTGAGGCGGATTTACGTGTCGGTTTTTCCACTGTAGGTCCCCACAGGGATGAGCTTTCGCTGCATATCGGAGGCGAACCTGCCGCAGCTTACGCATCCGAAGGTCAGCAGCGTACCCTAGCTGTTGCTCTCATGCTCGCCCAAGCAAGTCTCTTGCATACCGAAACCGGTATCGCTCCTATCCTTCTTATCGATGATATTTTCGGTGAACTTGACCCCAACCGCCGTCAATCTCTACTTCATACCTTACCCACCGAAGGGCAAATTTTTATTACTACAACCAACCATGCAAACCTCGCACCTGCCGCATCCCTATCCCTCCCAATCCGGCACATAAATAACGCAAAACTAGACCGCTGAACCGCTGCTTTCTGCGTTCTCCCCCCGCTGTACTCTTGTATTGCAACTAACTTCAGAGTTTTTGCGACCCACTGTGGTACGCGGAACGTGTAGGAATCGCGCGGGAAATGACATTGCGGCAGTCGCCGGAAAATTTCTCGGGACGGGTATGTGTATCCGTCCCGAGAGAAACGATAGTTCAGCACCGAACAACGGACCTGCGCGGGCAAAGGCGACGTGATCGGTGTTCAGTGGAGATGCGCAAGGTTTAGCCTAATACCTCCGCGCGTTCTTCCAGCAATTCTTTGCAGGAGGTATCAATCTTTTCGCGGGAGAAAGCGTCAATGGGCAAACCTTCTACGATGGAGTGGGAACCATCCGGGTTAGTACGTACAGGTTGGGAGCAGATGATGCCTTCCGGTAAGCCGTATTCGGTACCATCGCTGTAACATGCCACGGAGAACCAATCACCCTCAGGGGTAGGAGTCACCAGTTTTTTAACAGTCATGAGCGCGGCATTAGCGGCGGAGGCAGCGGAGGAAGCACCGCGAGCCTTAATGATAGCGGCACCGCGCTGTTGTACAGTTTTGATAAATTCGCCCTTCAGCCATTCAGTGTCAGTGATAACATCCGTTACCGGTTTTCCGTTAATTTTGGCATTGGTAAAGTCGGGGTATTGAGTGGATGAATGATTGCCCCAGATAACCATATTTGTGACAGAGGAGACCGGGACCCCGGCTTTGGCTGCCAGTTGACTCTTAGCGCGATTTTCGTCCAGCTGAGTCATTGCGTAAAAATTCTCTTTCGGTAGACCCGTAGCATGGTGTAAAGCGATAAGACAGTTGGTATTGCAAGGATTACCCACAACGAATACCTTGCAATCGGGAGCGGCGTTTTCCGCGATAGCCTTGCCTTGTCCGACGAAGACTTTACCGTTGATACTTAAGAGGTCTTTGCGTTCCATACCGGCTTTACGTGGTACAGAACCTACCAACATACACCAATTAGCATCCTTAAATGCTACTGCCGGATCATCCGTTGCGACGATTTCCTGCAACAGAGGGAAAGCACAATCGTCCAATTCCATGACTACTCCGTGCAATTTATCGAGACACGGCGTGATTTCAAGTAATTTCAGGATGATTGGTTGATCCGCACCCAACATCTCGCCGGCTGCTATCCTAAACAGAAGCGAGTAAGCTATATTACCGGCAGCACCGGTGACCGTTATCGTTATAGGAGTTTTCATACGCGACTTATTATGCCACAACCCCAACTAAATGTCAACCCTGAACCGCAGCACATCCGCACCAATCCACATCTGTCACAAGAAAAACATGAGCTTTGCAGTGGGCGATGACTTTGAGGCAGGAAAACGCGTGGGAGAGCAAGTACGAAGAACGAAGTGAAGGAGTTAGGCGCAACAGAGTTGCGCGGGTACGGCGGGAGGAAGCAAAGCTGAAACGATGCGTGAGGAAAGTCCATGCACCCGTGAGGTTGAAGCTCACTTGGCACGCAGAGCTTCTGTAACACGCATAGGAAACAGCATTGCGGCGACCGGCAGCAATTTTCGCGGGGACGGGTACGGAATCGTAGTCCCCTACACCCGCACCGGTGTCTGCCGCCTCTATTTTTTTGACTTACGAATAGCGCGCGTTTTGTTGCGTATCCCTCTCCGCGTGAAATACTCGCCGGCGTGCACCGGTGGGCAGCGGTTCAGGGACGGGACTGAGGATCACTCTTCGTATTCGTAGGTATAGGTACGTTTCAAGGATTCACCCGGTTTGAGGGTAAACTCCCAAACGATGGTTGACATCGGGTTCCCGCTGTAGGAAGGACTGACATTGACGACAGCCTGCTCATCCGCTGCCTTGACAAAGCCGTTTACATGCTTGGTAACACGCATAGGCATCTCGCGATCCGACGCATTTTTGAAGGTGAGGACACCCGAGTAAACACTAATCATTTGAACGGACTGCCCCCATTTCTTAGAGGTTCGCGGAGAATGAACTTTTTGCGGACGCTCCTCGCGAGCTGTTAATTCTTCGCTGCACCGCACGTCCGCTTGTAAAGTTTTGTTAAGACGGAGGAGGGATTCGCCGTTCGGCGCGGCGAAATAGAGGGTAGAGCGAGCCACGAGATTCCCTTCTTGGGTACAGGTAACGATACCGGTACTCCATGCCTGTTGTCCGGAATTCTTTAATTTGACACAGTGCCAGACATCAGCCACCGGTTCACCGGGGACTGAAAGATTTTGCAGGATAGATTGATTCGGTACGGTACAGGTATAAATATGGCTGAAGGGTACTTGCTCGGTAAAAATTTCACGGATGATACTTTGACCGCGCGCACAGGTAAAATGCGGGAGAGTGTAATAAAAGAGGTCTTCCACCTGAACAGTACGCGCCGCGATTCCTCCGCTACCCACGCCTCCTTCCGTATCAGTAGCCCTAGCACTTTTATATGACATACGATTGACAGACTCGCGGCGCGTTTCCCATGCGAGCATACCCAGTTTGCGTAGGAGCTCGTTGAGTTTGACAGAGCGGTCAAGGGGAGAATCAATCAGAGACTCACCTAAGGCAGGAAACCCGCTTACCAATTGCAGTTGTACATCGTGCAAATCCGCCATTTCATTGATAATATCGGCACGAGCCGTAAGTGTCGCGATACCGTCTTTGCCGAGCTCCAGATTATATTCCGGCAACCAACTCATGCCGTTAGAAACGTAACCGAAGGAAAACGGGGCACCCGGATTCGGTTTTGAAAGACGGACATCCACCACCGGCACAGACTCCTTCCGCGTCGGTAACTGCAATGTCTCACCGGATGCGACATCCACTCCCGCTATATCCTCCCCACGTACCGAGGATACCCCGAATGCTGTCTGAAGTGTTGCAATACGCGGTGCTGGTTCTTGCCCTTCCGCATGTGAAGCTAAAAATGATCCGTCCGGGGATTTGAGTGTCGGCGGAGCTAATACCTTGCCTGTCAACTGACGCCCTCCATTTAAGGTAAGTTTTACATTTTTTCCGGCGTTTGCGGCGAGAAGTTCAGGGTAGGAATAATTCGGAATACTCACGAGACATTCTTTTTCTTTCCCTTCTAAACCTACTACCCCGGTAGATGAGTCCCACCACATTGTTCCCAACAACATATTCGGCATACCGGAAAGCTGCACGACACTTGCATCCGGTAACGTAGCAGACATCTCTACCCAATTGTAACCGTTTTTGAAAAGCGCAACTTTACGCACCTCCGCACGCGCAACCGGTGCCTCCTGCGCAGCCGCTACTACCCCGCCTGTAAAAGCGGCTAACATGAAAAGTACTATTGCATTCATGCTCCCATTATGTCACGATACAAAGGAATGTCAACAAAAAAATATTCTGTTGAGGAGAAAAATTCCGTTGCGCCTAACTCTTTCACTTCGTACTTCGTTCTTCGTACCTGATCACCCACGTGTTTTCCTGCATCAAAGCCATCGCACCCTGCAAATCTCATATTTTTCTTGGGACAGATGTGCTTTTTTTATCATCATCGAACGAATTTGCTTGATATATACAAATTAGGGGATAATATAGGTGCGCGTTAGATTTTCCACTTGACAGTGTGACGGATGGTGGATTATGCACATAGAATATCAGGTATGTCATCAAACGAAAAACAAACGGAATCAGTGATTGAAGCTGCGGGAGCATCGAATGATGGGAGGAAGGGGGACAAGGGAGTTGCAGATGGAGTCGCAACTTCCCGGGGAGCTATTCGTGATGCGGGCACGGAGAAAGGCGATGTATCAGAGGAGATAGCACCGGCTGCAGGGGAGACGTCAGACAAGGAGGAGAGGATACAGCGTGACACAACATCTGCCGGACAAGTTGGGGAAGGTGATAGATTGCCGGAGCAGGAAGCGGACCTGCACGCAGAAAAAACGCAAATTTCAGAGAATGTATTGACAGCAGGGCAAGTGACAGGTGATGGAACTGAGGCAAGGGGGACGGAAGAGGAAACTACGGTATCGGAGACACCCCTTGTAAGTGAGAGAACCGGGGGCAAGAAACGGAAACGTACAGGAAGAAAGAGGAGAGGGAATTATCGTGTTATTGACATCAAGGTTACACCGGCACTGCTTCAAGAATACTTTCCGGACGATCTAACCCTTAAGAATGCTTTCAAGAATCTTGTATCTTTAGCCAAAAGGAAGGGGGGATATGTTACGGATGATGACATTGTATCTGCTTTACCGTTTGAAAGTTTTGAAGAACATGATACCGAACGTCTTTTTGAGAGACTGCATGATTGCGGAATTGATGTGTTGGAAGAAACGGCTACAGTAGAAGCACTCACTCAGGAGGATATCAAAAAAATATCAAAAGGGAAGACTGGGGGACTCATGGGGAGTCCGATGGTGCGAAATAAATTGAAACAGCTTGTATTACAAGGGAATGACCAAGGTTTTTTGACGTACGATGACATCAATGACTTACTGCCTGCTTCCATTATAGACCCTGAGGAGCACGAAAAGATTATGGAGTGTCTCCGTGGGATGAATTTTAAGATCATAGAAGCATCTGATGTAGAAGCATTAGCAGCAGTTGGAGCGCAGGATGCAAGTAACGATGAGCGAGACGAGAACGAAAAGATGTCAGATTTGGATGATCCTGTGCGCATGTACCTTAAACAAATGGGACGGGGAGAATTATTAAAACGCGAGGAAGAAGTACAGCTATCGCGGCGGAAGAACCAAGCAGAGGATGCATTACAAAAAGACTTACATAGCTTAGGGGTAGTTGCAACCTACTACCGAGAACTTGCGGAAAAACTCATACAAAACAAGGAAAGAATAGACCGGGTTGTAAATGATAAAAATGCGGAGCACCGAGGGCAATACATTCGAACAATTCAGGCGGTACTTCTTAAATTGCAGGAATATTACGATGTTGCATGCGACACCTACGAACGCTTGCGTAAGGCTCGTCAAAAAGCAAAGGGAGTTGAAACAATCAACTTGGAATTTCGTTCAATTATTGGTAAATTAAGTGAATTATATAAACAATTCTCCTTTAAGCCCAAGGTTTACGAAGAATATATGGTGAGATTGAGAGATTTACGCCTGCATATACTTAAAATTCAACGACATCTCGATGTAGCACCGCAGGACCAAGCTTCACGTGATACACTAGAAAAATTAGAGATGCAGTTATGGATGCCTGTCGATGACTATACGGAATATTATAAACGGTTACGCACATCGATGAAGAAGGCAAAGGAAGCAAAAGATGAGATGGTGCGAGCAAATTTACGACTAGTAATATCCATAGCAAAGAAATATACTAATCGGGGATTAGATTTTTTGGATTTGATACAGGAAGGGAATATGGGGTTGATGCGAGCAGTGGAAAAATTTGAGTACAAGCGAGGTTACAAATTTTCGACATACGCGACGTGGTGGATACGTCAAGCTATAACTCGCTCTATAGCAGATCAGGCACGCACCATACGAATTCCGGTACACATGACGGAGACTATCAACAAAGTCATGCGTATGCAGAAAAAGCTTGTGCAAGATTTTGGGAGGGAACCCAAGCATGAAGAGATAGCAGAACGGTGCGGCATGTCGACAGAACGCGTACGTAGCATACTCAAGATGGCACAGTTGCCTATATCCATGCAGCAACCTGTCGGTGATTCCGATGATACTGCTTTTGGAGATTTTTTGGAAGATAAAAGTGTAAAAAATCCTTTAGAAGGAGTATCTTCTAACGCGTTAAAGGAGAGATTGGCACTTGTTCTCGGTACACTTAATGAGAGAGAACGAGCAGTCCTCGAACAACGCTTCGGATTGCTTGATGGTAACCCTCATACACTCGAAGAAGTAGGGCGGCAATTCAACGTAACGCGTGAACGAATTCGCCAGATTGAGGCAAAGGCATTACGTAAACTCAGACATCCTACGCGTATCCAAAAAATTAAAGGGTTTCTGGATACCACATTGAACTGATTAGGGATGATTCGTGGAGTATGGATCAAGGTGTCCGTGAGATGGAATCCCCTGTGGAACACGAAATGCGTGGGAACGACACGGAAACTTACATTGCGACGGTTATCATCCATTTTCTTGGGACGGCTGAGATGATGAAAAGAAGTTGTAAATTCCTAGAGGGCTGGGTATGCGCGGGAACGTGTGAGTTACGCTGTATTCTGCGTGTTGTTATTGTTATGTATATGGTGGTAGGATGTGCATGGTGCTTGGGCAGTGGCGGAGATGCGGTCGAGCTGTATGCTCGGATAGGTAGGCGAGTATGGATGAATGAGTGTGCCGGGAGTGAACAGGGACTCGTTTCGTGGAATGCCGGAGAAAATTTTCCATCGATGGGGATAGGGCATTTTATCTGGTACCCGGCGGGTGTAAAGGGATCTTTTGATGAGAGTTTTCCGAAGTTTGTGGCATTTGCACGTTCTAAGGGAGTTTCTGTACCTGATTATTTCTATGGTCCTGCCCCTTGGGGTAACCGCACAGCATTTAGAAACGATAAAAGTGGAAAAGCATTGGTTATGCGTCGGTGGCTTGCTGCCCACGTAGATATTCAGTCGCAATTTCTTGTAGCACGTAGTCGGGCATCACTGGGTAAAATGTTACGCGTTACCCGCAATCCGCGGGTGGTACGCGCCAATTACGAGCTGCTGACGCGCACAGCACAGGGACTTTATTGTTTGATAGATTACGTAAATTTTAAGGGAGAAGGGACTGAGGCGAGTGAAAGGTATGCGGGGCAGGGTTGGGGACTGCTGCAGGTTCTCGAATTCATGCGGTCGAATAGTGCACAAACAGCTCCAGCGGAGTTTGCGCGTGCGGCTGAACAAGTGATACGACGGCGTGTGCGCAATGCGCCGCCTTCCCGTAATGAACAACGCTGGCTGCAGGGCTGGCTTAACAGGTGTAAATCATACTTAAACAACTGAGCCACCGCATCCAGTCCATGGAGAATGACGACTTTGCGCTGAGCGATGCTTTAGTTGCAGAGGAACGCGCGGGTGCTCAAGTATGAAGAACGACGTAAATCGGTAGAGGTACTTTCAGAATTGTGTAAAAAAAGGGGGTACAAAGATTCATGCTTGAAAAGAGCGCGAGTGAGGGCTAAAATAGGTGCGCGATGAATGTGCAGGAGAAAATAGGAAACGGAGGACGAGCGTTATTGGTGACAGCTGCCTTTTTCGCGGTAGCTTTCGGGTTGAAGTATACTCAGGAGGTGACACTGCCGCTACTGATGGCGGTATTTTTAGCCATAGCGAGTTATCCGGTAGTCAGCGGATTAAGGAAATGGTTGAAATTTCCGCATTGGTTGGCGGTGACATGTGCTGTAGTAGTGGATATAGCGTTGATATACGCCTTGGTCTACCTCATGAAATACATGTTTATGGAGATACGCAATACCATGCCCGATACTCCCGGTGAGGGGACTCCGGGCGGCAACATCGTTGAACAATTTATCTACAGCAAAGCCCCCGGGTACGTAGGGGAGGTACTTGTTCCACGGGTACAAACATGTATCGGTAAAGTATTTGCGGTTTCAGCCCCCGGGTACGTAGGGGAGGTACTTGTTTCATGGGTACAAACATGTATCGGTAAAGTATTTGCGGTTTTATTCAGTATGACGGGGCGCTTACTGGCATTTATGTCGTACGCGACACTTGTGTTGATATTGATGACCTTTTTTCTCGGGGAGGCGCCTTTATTTCGGAGGAATTTAAAAAACCTAGCAAAGAGGTATCCCGTGAGTGAACAAGTACTAACCGTATTGAGCGGAGTACAAAAATATATTATTATCAAGACATTAGCGAGTGTATGCACAGGGTTATTGGCGTGGGGGTTGTGCTCAGTGATGAATGTACCTCTCCCGTTTTTGTGGGGGGTTGTGGCATGTGCACTGAACTTTATACCGACAATAGGGTCGATTGTGGCAGCCATACCGCCCGTCGCTTTGGCGCTGGCGAGTTATGATTGGCGCAGCGGATTAGTCAGTTATGATTGGCGCAGCGGATTAGTCGTAGCCGGTGGATATCTGGCAATAAACTTTGCGATCGGCAATGGGATAGAACCGATCTTTCTCGGTAAACAATTCGGTATGGCGACATCTATGGTACTCATATCTGTACTTGTATGGGGTTGGATATGGGGTCCTGCCGGTATGCTTTTAGCTGTACCCATTACCCTATTTGTAAAACTTGCACTGAAGAATTCGAGTGACCTGCGATGGATAGCAGAGATGATAGATGATGCCGATGAAGAGCGCCTCACAGCCGACACGCAGAATGTGTCCGAATAATCTCAATGAACAAAAAAAGTATACTATGCATCAATTTGCTTATAAAAACGGGAAATTATATTGTGAAGACCTCGATCTGGAGAGCATCGCGCATGAAATCGGGACACCGACATACGTGTACAGTCGAAAAACTATACTCACCGCGATAGAAAACTACCGACGGGAATTTGCTGAATTGGATACTCACATAGCTTATGCCGTAAAAGCGTGTTCTTGTGGGGCTATTTTGCAATTGATGGCGCGGGAGGGACTCGGTTTTGACATTGTATCCGGCGGAGAGCTTTGGCGGGTTATACGCGCCGGTGGGGATCCGACAAAGTGCACATACGCCGGAGTAGCAAAGACCGAAGAGGAGATACGGTATGCGTTGGAAAAAGGGATATACAGTTTTAATTGTGAGAGTATCAATGAATTACAGGAAATTAATCGCATAGCCGGAGAAATGGGAGTGAAGGCACCCGTAGCTGTGCGGGTCAACCCCAATGTCGATGCTCACACGCATAAATATATAACAACCGGGACACATGAGAACAAATTCGGAATAGACATAAGGCGGATAGAGGAGGTCTACGAACGTATAGCAGCCGAGATGCCGAATTTACGGATACGTGGGTTGCAGATGCACATAGGGTCGCAGATTACGGAGGTGGAACCTTTTGTGGCAGCCGTGCAGAAAGTGGCTCCGGTGGCAGAGAGACTGAAAGAACGTTATGGCATAGAATTTTGGAGTATAGGTGGGGGTGTCGGTATAGTGTACGATGGGTGCTTGGCATCCGGAAAAGAGGAGTGGTGGACGGAGCATCCGGAGCAGATGACCGTACACGCTTACGCGCAGGCGTTGATACCCCTGCTTAAGCCTCTCGGTCTGAAGATCGTGTCGGAACCCGGGCGGAGCATCGTAGGGAATGCCGGAGTATTGCTTACTACCTGTGTATACGAAAAAGACGGAGAGAGCAAGCATTTTAAGATGATCGACGCCGGGATGAATGATATGATACGCCCGGCTCTCTACGATGGGCATCACGAGATATGGCCTGTAACGAAACATCCTGAAAATAATATGATAGCAGATGTAGTGGGACCTGTGTGTGAATCCGGGGACTTCCAAGCACAGAATCGTCGTATAGCGGATGTAAAACCCGGCGAACTCCTCGCGGAAATGAGTGCCGGAGCGTACGGATTTAGTATGGCATCTACTTACAACTCGCGTCCTTTAGCAGCCGAGGTGTTGGTCGACGGGAATAGCGCAAAAGTTATACGACATCGGCAGACGATAGAACAAGTGGTAGAAGATGAAGAGTTGTTAGACTAAAATAATTTTTATGGAACGTCTATCTATACCGGAATATGTGATGGCACTGGCACATGTGGCGTCACTGCGCTCTGAGGATCCGTATCGAAAAGTCGGAGCGGCAGCCTTGGATGCCGATAATCGTGTAATCGGTACAGCTTACAACGGACTTTATCCCGGATTTACCGCGCCGGATGATTTCTGGAATTCACGCGAGGAGCGTCAAAAGTACATGCTGCATGCCGAAATTAACCTATGCAGTCTCTTCAAACGCGGGGAAGCACGTATTGTAGCATGCACTACAATGCCCTGTACTTCGTGTATGCAGGCTCTTTGCGCACACGGTGTAAAGATTATTTATTATGACGAGGAGTACGATAAATCGGAGGCACATGCCATCGCAAAACTTTACGGTGTACAACTTATACGAGTCCCAAACTACCCGCTCAAAGCCGCTGAACCGCTGAACCGCTGAACCGCTGAACCGCTGCTCCTGCCGCCCCACCCCGGTGCCCGCCGCGCCTTCCCCCCCCGCCGCATTTTTGATTTTTGATTTTAGATTTTTGATTGAAATTCTAGGC
>CAZJIH010000004.1:0-51277 GCA_964545935.1 uncultured Akkermansia sp.
AATCGATATCCCCTTTGTAGTCCTTATCGGTGTCTATAAATACTCCCTTCCGGAAGGTTTGTGTCCAATCTGCGACTGTTTCGTTCAATACTATCCCTCCGCCACCAACGAGCACGGTGCCCCAAATGCCGGATTCAGACTGATCGGACGTGAATCCGGAAAAATCAAGGATTGAATCCCCGTGCATTTCCAATAAGGTATAGTCAACAAATGCAGGCTCCCCTTTATCGGGAGACGTCGGAGTGCCGATACAAAATCCCGCTCCCTCGACCTTGAAGGTAGCATCCCGCACAACTATCCCCAGCTTTCGATCCCCTGTATTACTCGCCGCGGTACACGTCCCAATAGAGCTCCTGCCCTTTATTGAGAATTCCGCGTGATCCCTTACTTCAATACGAGTGGTTTGTGTCGCACTGACTCTCTTGTCCGCCGTGCTTATCGATGCACTGCTCGCCTCAAACGAACTTCCTTCTCCCTCTACAGATAACAGGAGTTCCGTCGCCCTACCTTCCCCGGTACCAAAAACTCTGGCAATAGTTCCAAATCCACTCATAGTACCACCCTGATCTATGACAATTTCTGTGTGGGTTGTACCATCGTCACTATTCCCGACCTCCCCTATTCGTCCGAGGGAACCCCCATAAGCTGTCGTTCCGGGGCCCCTATCCAAATATGTTCCACCATGAAGTTCAAGACGGGTATTAGCGATTCCCCCCACCGATCCGGTAGAATATCCGAGGTTTGACTCTCTCCCATAAATGAAACCACCCTTTTCAACCACAATGTGACAATTCAGAGTGCCCTTATGAGTCGAACCCGCATAAATGCCGGCAGATCTGCGTCCGGGTGGGGCATCACACCCGTCCACTAAATCATTAAAGATACCTCCCTCGTGAATATTTACAGTGACCGTACAGGTTTGACCGTCAGCTCGAAATGCCTCCGCATGTCTATCTCTATATGTCGCAGGTTTTCCGGGATTTGCTTCAGAAACAAGTGACCCCCAGAGATCGAGCACTAATTTAGTTTCCGCGGTATCCAGTAGCACGCCGCTGGGATTTCTCGGATCAGGCTCGCGCCGATATCCCTCAGCGAGTCCGACGTTCCCAGCCATTAGCGACAAAGTACAGCCACTTCCCACAGTAATATGATTTCCCTGACCCCAAAAATAAAATTTATAGTTCAATTTTTCCGAATACCGAAGCCGTACATCTGAATCGTCCTGCATCTCAAGGACGACATCTCTAACACCATAGTTGCTCCCCTTCCCCCCCAGCTGCTCTTTAAATTTATCAAGCTGCTCATTAAATTTATCAATGGGATCATCATCCCAATAAAAACGCCCATTCCACGATGATGTATCAATAGTTTCACCCCCGATCGACAATTCATACGAAGCGAACGAAGGCAGCGCACTCATGGCGACCATCAAGGTCGTCAACAATGTATGAGGTAAGTGAAGTTTCATTTTTAAGATTTGTTCTTATTACCGCGCACCACCCATCACGGAAGCGCACAGGAACTATTATACGTATTTACAATACGTGTGTCTAACGCGTTAATATGCTGATATTAAGCGATTAACAAAATAATAGGCTAATTGGATCCCTCGCGAGAGGAAAGTTTTTCTATCCCCTACACCTTTGAAAAAAAAAGATAAAAAAATCAAAAAAAAAAGACTTGCGCACGTATTGTAAATACGTACCCCGAGCCGCCGAAGCGCAGTTCTGTCACGAAAGCTCCATCCCTGCCGCATTTTTGCATGAAATTAATGTGTGCTTTGTCATGAGTCCCCTCTGCGTAAGTGCTTTCACGTCGTCGCGGGAGCCGCGGTGTAAGGCTGTAGAAAAATCGGATTCTTTTTTTTCTTGTCAAGGCGGAAAATGAGAGTACAATGAGAAGGAAAAGGATGAGCATACGCGGCATATACAAATTTTACGCAGACGGATTTCGGCGGATGACACTCGGGCGGATGCTTTGGTGTGTGATTTTGCTGAAGTTGGTGGTTATCTTTGTCGTGCTGCGATTATTCTTTTTTACACCGCACTTACAGGGCACGGAAGGGGAGAAGAGCCGTACCGTTGCGGAGGAATTAACGACACGCTTTTAACATGAACACCATTGATCCGACATTAATAGATTGGTCCCGTGCGCAATTTGCGTTAACGGCTATGTACCACTGGATATTTGTACCGCTTACTTTAGGGTTAGGCTTAATTATGAGCCTGATGGAGACGCTCTATGTATGCACGGGTAAAGAATTTTGGAAAGCAACCACACGTTTTTGGATGAAGTTATTTGCCGTCAATTTTGCCATGGGTGTTGCCACAGGTATCGTGCTGGAATTTGAATTCGGGACTAATTGGAGCAACTACAGTTGGTTTGTAGGTGATATATTCGGAGCGCCGCTGGCAGTAGAAGGCATTGTAGCCTTTTTCTTGGAAGCAACGTTTATAGCCTTGATGTATTTCGGATGGGAGAAACTCGGGCGGAAAACACACCTACTCTCTACATGGATGACAGTGTTGGGCGCGACATTTTCCGCGTGGTGGATACTGGTGGCGAATGCTTGGATGCAACACCCGGTCGGAATGGAATTTAACATCGATACAGTACGCTGCGAGATGACGGACTTCGCGGCGGTAGCATTCTCCCCGGTAGCAATCACCAAATTCCTGCACACAGTGACCTCTTCTTGGGTGCTCGGCGCGGTGTTTGTGGTGGGTGTAAGCAGTTGGTATCTCCTGCGCGGGCGACACACCGAATTCGCGCACGCAAGTATACGACTAGCATCATTTTTCGGACTCGCGGCAGCCCTACTAACGGCGGCTACAGGACACAAAAGCGGCACGGATATTGCCCGCTACCAACCCATGAAGTTAGCCGCGGCTGAGGGCTTGTACGAAGGCGGCACACGCGTGGGACTCGTGGGTATAGGTATCCTGAAGCCCGACATCGATTGGAGTAACCCTGCCGAAGACCCCTTCCTCTATAAATTCGAAATTCCCTGCGGACTATCGATACTTGCTACCGACTCAGCGGACGGGTATGTGCCCGGTATCAAGAATCTGCTGGACGGCAGCTATGTGGGTGACGATGGTTTACCCGCTTTGTCCGTGGCACAGAAAACGGAGTTGGGAACAGATGCCATTCGCGCACTACGTAAAGGAATGGAGGGGAATGACCGCGAGTCGGCGAAAAAAATACTATCCAAAGATTTTCCCTACCTCGGATACGGTTATCTGAAGGACCCGAGGGAAGCCGTGCCGCCGGTAGCGCCTACTTTTTACTCCTTCCGAGTGATGGTGCTCCTAGGTGGGTACTTTTTAGCCCTGTTTGCGGGGCTGCTCCTATTGGGTAGACGGCTCGCGCGTTGGAAACCGCTCCTGCTGGGTGTGACGCTCAGCATACCCCTAGCATATATGGCAAGTGAAGCCGGTTGGATTGTGGCGGAAGTAGGACGTCAACCATGGGCTATCCAAGACCTTTTACCCAACTGCGCAGCTGTGTCGCGACTCGATGTAGAATCGGTGCAAATTACCTTCTGGATTTTTGCTATTTTGTTTACCGTGCTTTTGCTTGCGGAAATATGCATCATGCTGCGAGCAATAGCTACCGGTCCTGAAAAAGAATGCGCTTAATCTCTTACCCCCTATCGAACAATGTCATATACATTTTATCAAGAATACTGGTGGTTTATCGTTTCCCTGCTTGCCGCGCTCTTTGTGTTCCTCATGTTTGTGCAGGGTGGGCAGACTCTGATTCGACCACTCGGTCGCACAGAACAGCAGCGCCGTATGCTCATGCTTGTCATGGGGCGTAAGTGGGAGCTTACTTTTACCACTCTTGTCACTTTCGGCGGGGCTTTCTTTGCGTCGTTCCCCCTGTTTTACTCCACGAGCTTCGGCGGCGCGTATTGGGTATGGATGCTTATCCTCCTCTGTTTCGTTATTCAGGCGGTTTCGTATGAATTTCAACTGAAGAAATTTAATCTAATCGGTACCTGCACCTACCGCTTATTCCTTCTGCTCAATGGCTTGCTCGGTCCCCTCCTCGTCGGCACTGCCGTGGGTACATTCTTTTTCGGCGCGGAGTTCATCGTGGACAAACACGCCATTGCCGCGCTCGGCGAAGCTCCGGTAATTTCGCGTTGGGCGTCACCTTGGCATGGTTTGGAAGCAGTGCTGGACATACGAAACGTACTTCTCGGACTGGCGGTGCTCATGCTTTCCCGCTGTCTCGCTCATCTGTACTTCCTCAATCGTGTCGAGGATGACGATATACGTGCTCGCAGCCGGCGGATGCTGCCGTGGGAGTTCGGTCTCTTCCTCTTGTTCTTTCTGAGTTTCATGGGTTACTGGCTTACTGCCACCGGATTTGCCGTTGCCCCCGATGCACCTTCAACTCAGTCGGGAGCGGAACTTGCGCCCGGCGTGGTGGAGTTCCCCTATCGGTACCTCATCGCCCTGTTAGATATGCCTTGCGTGCTCGTGCTACTGGTAGTGGGCGTTGTGCTCGTGTTGGTGGGCATGTTGACTCCGCTGGTAAAACCTGACTGTCGGTGCGGGATTTGGAGTGCCGGTCTCGGCACTGTGCTCACTGTGCTGGCTTTACTCCTTCCCGCCGGTTGGAACGGCGGCATTTACTACCCATCGCTCGCCGACCCGGCATCCTCGCTTACCCTCGCTAATAGCTGCTCGAGTCTGTACACCCTCAAAACGATGACTGTGGTGTCTCTGTTTATCCCCTTCGTCCTCGCCTACATCATCCGGGCATGGCATGCCTTAGAAAAAGACACAGTACAGCTCGGCGATGCCGAAAATCACTAGAGGGCGCAGTGAGTATCGCGGTGTGTCACAAATAGCTACGGCTAATTTGCTAAGACTGCCGGGATGCCGCTGTTGCCACAGGCGGAGATAGGTCGGACGGCGATGCGGTCGGCACCCGCGAGCATGGAAGCGGGTAAGGTGACACGGCGTTGAGCACCCGGGAGGATGCAGAGTGTGTACCATTTACCGGAACGTCGTGCCTGAATAACCCATTTGCGGGCACTTGAATCTGTCGGAGTCCACGCTATAGTAATTCGCGAACCTGCATTGACAGCCTGCGCAGACGGCATAGCCGGACGTGCGTTTCCGCACCATGGCATAGCCGGGGGTACAGCAAAACCACGGTAACGAGCGGCTAGGTGAGACTGTACTCCGCCGCGATTTGAACCGATGGACTTCCAGCTCCAGAAGAGTTGACCGGAGCTTTGACGTGCCAATTTACGAGCCCAATCGATTTGTTTCCCTACCTCAGCAGCCGGACGAGTTCTATCTTCACTGCTGAGAATACGGGCTGTAGCGATACCCGGCCACACGGGACGGCGTGGGTTAATACTCGACCACCATTGCATAAGAGCCGGGAAACCTTGGGGGCTATCGCAGCGCCAGTAAAGCTGGGGAGCGAGATAATCCACCCAGCCGTTGGCGAGCCATTTACGCGCGTCGCAGGCGAGATGTTCGTAGGCATTGACCCCGGCGGGAACTCCTGCCGGGTACCCGGGTTGCCAAATACCGAAGGGACTTATCCCTACACGTACCCACGGCTTTACTGATTTTACGGAAGAATAAAGACGCTTCACAAAAGCATCGATAGCAGCACGACGCTGCGCAGGCGTCAAACCATCGGCAATGTTGTGGTGGGGCGGATAGGGGTAAAAATAGTCATCCAAATGCACCCCATCGATATCGTACCGGCGTACCACATCCATAATAACCTGAAGCACATGTTGTTGAGAATCAGCGGATGAAGGATTCAGGAGAGACGTGTTACCGGCAGATTTAAGGAGCTGCGGACGCCGCAGAGCGATATGCCCACGCCCTACAGGTTTACCCTTAATAGTTGCCCGAAAGGGGTTAAACCAAGCATGCAATTCGAGACCACGCTTGTGAGCTTCTGCAATAGCAAAGGCGAGGGGATCGTACCCCGGATTAACCCCCGGACCGCTCAACCATCCACTCCATGGTTCCAAAGATGAGCGATACAGCGCATCCGCGTTCGGACGAACCTGCAAAATAATAGCATTGAGCCGGAGACGTACCGCCTGATTCAAAATACGCAACAATTCCCCTTTTTGTTGAGCGGCAGAGAGTCCGGAAGTAGACGGCCAATCCAAGTTGTAAACCGTAGCCACCCACGCGGCACGGAATTCACGAGCCGGCTCGGCTGCACCTTCTCGTACCTGTTGCCAAGCCCATGCGCTACAGGAAATCCACAACAACCAAAGCAAAAAAAACCGCAGCAACCGCGCAGCCACAAACATAGACCGTCCCCCCTGCGATAGCACAGAGCGCTTGTTGTGAACGTGATGGGTTGAACAAAGCATAGAAGAGCGAAACCGGCTTTCTACAGGATGAAGATCATCTTCGCTGCGCCGACACCGAGTAAAACAAGGGAACCGACCGCAAGGACTCCTACACACAAAGGAGAAAATTTGACCGGTGCATCCTCAGCCTGCGGTCTATCCCAATACATGGCACGTAAAACTTTGAAATAGTAATAAAAACCAGCGGCGGCGCAAACGATCATGACACCCAGCAGGTACTCGCAGCCGTGCACCGGCTCCTGCATCGTATAGATTAAATCGAGGAAGGTGCGTAGTTTCACACAAAAGCCGAAGGTCAGAGGAACACCTGCCAGTGACGCAAAAGCCACGGTTATCATAAAAGCTACCCTCGGATTGGTCTTACCCAGACCGCGAAAAGCTGAAATTTCTTCGCTACCGCGTTGCATGTGCAAGGTCGAGATGGCATAAAATGCCATGATGGTGGCGATTCCGTACGCGATGATGTACTCGACAACCGAGGAGCAAAAGTTTGACCTCAGGGCAGTGAAAAATACGAGTATAAAACCGGCTTGACCGATCGAAGAATAAGCGAGCAACCTCTTTGCATTTTGCTGCGGAATAGCCCCTAAATTCCCGACCAACAAAGTAGCGGCAGTCACGACAGCCATAGCCGTTAAAAAGGGATTCACCATATTCGCAGCTACAGCTTGAATACGTATAAGAGGCACAAAAAGCATGGCGAGTGCCGTAAAACCTGCCAATTTAGAAACTACGGCAAGGAAAGCAGATACGGGAGACGGTGCGCCTTGGTAAACATCCGGTATCCATGAATGCATCGGTACAGCACCGGCTTTGAAAAATAATCCCACCATCAGCATACCGAGAGCAAACAAAAATCCTACAAAAAAATACGGATTGACCAAAGCTGACATCACCGGATTGAAATTCCCGGTCGGGTGGAAGATAAAGGTACCGGTCGTACCGAAATACCAAGCGGCACCCAGAACCAAGAAAGCGGTACTGATAGCTCCGAGGATGAGATACTTGACACCCGCCTCGACGGATGCACGATTGCGTCGGAAATAACCGGCTAGGGTATAAGATGAAAGCGTTATGCATTCAATACTCAGGAAGAGCATGACGAGATCGCGAGCCTGCGTGAGAGCACAGGTACCGGCACAGGCAAGAAGGAGCAACGCGCTCATTTCAGTAGTTCCATCCTCTTGACCGTTCCCCCCCACGGAAGCACATATTACCGGATGATAGTCAAAGACCATGAATAGACAAGCGGCTGTAGCCAAGCATGCTACGCAGGAGATATCCGAGGGTAGAAGCGCCTCCGTAAAGCACTGTATGACGAAAGCTAAAGCTATGGCAACAAAGGCACCGAATAGGGGGTATATCTGCTTTTTCAGACGAGGGAAAAAAGTATCCGCCAGCAGAATGAGAACGGAGCAACCCGCCAAAATAAATGTCGGAGTAAATTGCCCCCAAGTGTAGGATAAGTGCATCATGTTCATGATATGATGAAGAAGTAAAAGGAATCAGACAGGAAGGAGACTCGGCGCTATACCGAAAAGAAGGAGGAGCGCACTGAGTAGTACAGCGGCAAATACATCAGCAAAACTTAATTTTTGCGTGGCACGTTCACACACGGGTGTTGTGGTGCCGGTAAAAATACAACGTATGGCTCGGAGCATGTAAACGGCACTGATCACGAGTCCCCACAGGGCAAAGAGGAGTGTAAGTTGCACCGGTCCGGCTCCCCCGAGTAATTCAGAAAGCTCTTCTAACCAATCGCAACAGAAATCCGGTTCCGCGATATTCGGTCCCCACCCTTGAAAACAGGACATAAAAATACTGAATTCACCGGCAAAATTGGCTAAGAGGGGAAGCCCTATGGAAGCCAGCCCCGCCAAGGCAAAGAAGAATCCGAGAGTGGGTTGTTTGGGGGCAAGTCCACCTAAAGCACTGAATTCAAGAGTTTTTGTGCGAAATTCGATTTGACCGGTCAGCAGGAAGAGTAAAGCAATGCTTAGACCGTGTGCCAGCATGAGTGTACCCACCCCGTAAAAAGCGAGATTACTGGCGGCACCGGAAAAAATGTAAACGGCGATGCCCAAGAAGATGTACCCCATGTGCATCACGGAAGAATTACCCAGCATGGTATCCAAACGCTTTTGCGCCATAGTAACACATCCGACCCAAAGCACATTGCCTAAAAGGAGTACGAGTAACACATTCGTCAGACACCCGAAAAATGCCGTACAATGACTACCGAAGACCCATGCTACTAATAATAAACCGTAAAGTCCGAATTTTTTCAGCACCCCGGCATGCATCATGGCAATAGGCGCGGGAGCACTCGCATACGCCGGTGCCGCCCACGAGTGAAAGGGAAAAAGTGAAACCATGGTGCCGAAACCTACCAGCAGCAATCCGGCAATTGCGCAGGAAGAAGTCGGAAAGTGCCCCATACACGCCAAGCGATGCATCTCGGAGAAGCTCCTTGTACCCATTTGTGTGCACAGCAGGACCAAACCTGCCAACAAGACCATGGACGCGAGCCCTAAGTAGATTGTCATACGCCAAGCAGTAGAACGTCGTTCACCGCGACCGTAGTAACCGATCATGATGAAAGTAGGGATAAGAGCGAGTTCATGGAAGGCAAAAAACGAGATAACATTGTCTGAAAGGAAGGCACCTGTAGCACCTGCCGAGATGAGGAGAGTAGAAATAGACCAACTCCTTTCTGCCTGAGGATCAGGTGCTTTCATCCCCACAACAGCCGCCGTGGTTACCAAGGCTGTGAGTAAGAGCATCACGTGACTGAGCGGTAAATTGAGCGTAAATTGGGTATGGGTACAGGGTGCCGTGTCTTCAGGTACATGTTGCCCACAGAGTAGACCTACCGTAATAACCAAGGAGAGTACAGCGCTTACTGTAGCGATGATGCGTCCGGGTACTCGCAAAAAACCGATGAGTAAAGCGGCAATAACAGGTATAAGTATAAGCCAAATCAGCATGAGGGTATTTTCTTAGATTTTGTAAGTAAAGATGGTAAGAAGGAGAAGAAGGATGGCACCTACTGCCATGGCGATGCTGTAACATCTCAACGAACCACCCTGCAGACGTCCCAAAAGACGTCCGAACCACGCGGTCAGGTATCCTATTCCGTGTCCGAAGAGACGACGTATGAGACTCTCGTCCGTGAAAGATACAAGGTAACAGACCCAACGTTGACAACCGCCTACCAAAACTTTATCGTAGAAAGCATCTATGTAAAAGCGTTGTCGTAGTACGCGTGCAAGGAGGTTACTGCCCCACGGGTCCGTTTGTTGAGTACTGTTCTTAGCCTTGGCGTACATTACCCAAGCGAGCCCGCCCCCCACCAAAAGAGCCCCTATACCGGCAAAGAGGGATGTACCCGGTTCAAAAAATGAGGCAGTATCGGTGTGAAAATCAGCAAAGGGAACGAGGATATTCGCTACCTGATCATATCCGGAGAAAATAGCCATCAACGCTAAAACAATGAGCGGCACCAGCATAGTCGAACCGGCAGACTGCGCGTGCTCGGCCGCTTCACTGCGTGCTCTACCGCAAAAAGCGACGAGACAGAGACGTACCATGTAAAAGGCGGTCAGAGCGGCGACAAAGACGCCTATACCGAAGAGTACGGTGTTATGTTCCCAAGCGGCTTCCAAGATACTATCCTTGGAGAAGAAACCGGAGAAACCCGGTACGGCAATAAGAGCACAAGTGCCTACAAGAAAGCAACACACCGTAACAGGCATGCGCCTGCGGAGTCCTCCCATCTTCCATATATCCTGCTCGTGGTGGCAGCAAACTATAACAGCACCGGCAGCCAAGAAAAGCAAAGCCTTGAACCAAGCGTGGGTGTATAGGTGAAACATAGCGGCATCCCCTGCCAACAGACCTACTGCCATCATCATGTAACCGAGCTGCGAAAGGGTAGAATACGCTAAGACACGTTTGATGTCATCCTGCTGTGTTGCCATGAGAGCCGAAAGCACAGCCGTGATAGCTCCGACGGACGATATAACACAGCATACTGTGTCGTTAAAAGCGTCCAGCCCCATGCTGACCTGCAAACGCACCATCATGTAGACACCTGCCGCAACCATCGTAGCCGCGTGGATAAGCGCGGATACGGGTGTCGGTCCTTCCATGGCATCCGGTAACCATACATGCAGGGGGAATTGTGCCGATTTACCGACCGCGCCGCAGAAGAGACACAACATTGTGACAGTTAACAGCGGACTCCCTGAAGCGATACGTAAGTGCCCGGCCATATCACCGAAGTTGAGTGAGCCGAATATGCCCAAGGTGAAAAGGAGTCCGATCAGGAAACCGAAGTCACCGACACGGTTAGTTACAAATGCTTTTTTAGCTGCATCGGCTGCCGCTTCCTTGTGATACCAATGCCCGATGAGTAAGTAGGATGAAAAACCTACCATTTCCCACCCGATAAAGGTAAGGATTAAACTATCGGCCAGAACAATGCAACTCATACTGAACATAAAGATGCTCAATCCGGCATAGTATCGAGAGTGATTGGATGTGTCATCCCTCATGTAACCCAAAGAAAATAAGTGTACGAGTGTACCGATCCCGGTCACCACAAGCATCATTTTTATCGCCAAAGCATCCGTCAACAAACCCAAATATATCTCGTGACCCGGTATGGGGAACCATGCGTAACGCGTCACCTGCTCAATCGGTAAACCCGCGATGTACCCGATACTTAACCCCAGCGTCAGGATGGCGGAGATAATAGAAATTGCCGCAGCTGCCCGTGCACAACGGTAAAAAAATACCCAATTAACAGCCGCTGCTACAAGCGGTAGTATGAGAAAGAGCCAAGGTAAATTCTGCATCATAAGTCTTTCAATGAGTTGAGAGATGTACTATCTATACTACGGCGTGTCCTGAACATGGCTACGATAAGAGCCAAACCGACCGCTACTTCAGCCGCCGCTACCGCCATCACAAAGAGTGTCATTACCTGTGCGTCAAACTGTTTCTGTACCTGTGAAAAGGCAACTAAAGCAATGTTTGCCCCGGTTAGCATGAGTTCTAGGCACATGAGGACAACAACGAGGGTACGACGGATGATCACACCGGCGAGTCCGATGGCAAAAAGTAGGGCGGATAAAAAGAGGAGATGAACAAGTGTCATAGTTTTAAGATATTGCTCGAATCAGTTATCGTGTTTTAGTTTGCGGGTAATAGCCAAGGCACCTAAGGATGCTGCGAGAAGTGCTAAACTCAGGATGACAAGATGTAGATTGTAGTGTCCGTAGAGGGTGTTCCCAACGCGAGTAATGTCGCTTTGACCCTGCGGGGTTTGCCCAACCAATTCGCGAGCAGCATATCGTGCCGGTACACTCTGCGGCAGCGCGGGCTGTGTTCTGCCATCGTGAAAAGGACAGGAAGCATCCGCCGGTGCGACAAAAAGGTGTATGGGACAACATTTATCCGCAGCACCAGGTAGGTGCAACGTAACCCCGCATGCGATACCGGCGAAGACTCCCGCTACAAGTACACCCATCACACAGTAAAGCCATCTCCGTGGAGCGGGAGTTTCATCCTTAACACCGAGCATCATAACAATGAAGAGTATGAGGACAAGTACAGCCCCGGCATAGAGAATGATCTGGACAATCCCCAAGAACACGGCACCTACCTGAAAAAAGATAGCTGCCACAGAAACAAGACAGAGAGCCAAACACAGGGCGGAACTTACCGGTTTACGCGCGGCTACAACCCCGACACCGCCCAGCAGGGCGATCAAGGCAAAGAGGTAAAAAAGTATAGTCGATATGTCCATGGTTATTATTTGTAGGAGTTCCACTTATTAACGAGTCCCTTTCGTATACCGCCGTGCCGGTATAGCTCGTCTTTTCGGCGTATACCTTGGTCACGGTCAGTGAGGGTGATGAGATATTCCTTTGATAAGAAGATAGCTTGTTCCGGACATGCCTCTTGGCATAGTCCGCAATAAATACAGCGTAACATATCAATTTCGAATTCTGCCGGTGCTTTTTCCTGTTTAGGTGTCGGTGAATCCGAGTTGACCGCACCGGGGACTACGTGAATAGCACGAGCCGGACATATAAATTCGCAGAGTTGGCAGGAAACGCAACGTTCCCGACCGTCCTCACCGCGTACCAGAGTCGGCGCCCCTCGGTAATAGGAGGGAAGATGCTCATCCCACCTTTGCTCCGGGAAGGGCATGCAAGCACCTATGCCGGCTCCGTTGAAGTCTTTTTTATTGCGACTTTTACCGAGCAGGGAGAGTACGAGGTGTTTGAAAGTAATGCCCATTCCTTTCACGAGTTCCACGATATAAATACGATCTAGGAACGTGAATTTCGGTCGTTTGATGGGTACGTATGCCATGTGTATCGAAAGGGGTTATTTGACAAAGTAAAGGATGAGTGCCGTGAGGAGGATATTGACTACAGCGAGTTCAATAAAACCGAGCCAGCAAAGTTTCATAACTTGGTCCCACCGGAAACGCGGTAGCGTCCACCTTACCCACACGAAAACAAAGATAAAGGCGAGTAGTTTCAACAAAAACATGACAAATTGGCAGAGTACAGCCACCCATTGATTCCAAGCTGCCAGTGCTTCATCCGCTCCGAAACCGATAGACCACCCACCTAAAAATAAAGTCACTACCATCGCAGACCCTATAACCATAGCCGCGTATTCTCCCATGAAAAAGGATGCAAATTTCATCGAGGAATACTCAGTGTGATAACCGCCGACTAAATCAGTTTCACATTCTGCCATATCAAAGGGTGTTCGGTTCGCCTCAGCAAAAATACAGGTAGCGAACATGATGAAACTCAATACCATAGGCAGCATCAGCACCCAACGCTGAAGTCCCAACCCCTCCCCCCATAGCGGCAGTAGCGTCCAACCATCGCTCGCCTGCGCAGACACAATGTCCTGTAAATTCAGCGTACCGAACATCATGAGCAAGGGAATAATCGAAAGTCCCATGGCTACTTCATACGATATGAGTTGAGCTGTAGCTCTTAATCCGCCTAAAAAGGGATATTTTGAATTGGACGACCATCCCGCTAGGGTTAATCCGTACACAGAAAGACCGGATACGGCAAAGACCCAGAGCGGTCCGATGTCCAAATTTGCCACACACATGGAAATATCGCCGAAGTCGGTATGGACACCGGAAGCAAAGGGGACGACCGCCGCCGCCACAAGCGGGGCTGCCAAAACGAACATAGGTGCTAAAATAAAGTAGAATTTATGCACATAGCTCGGCGTTATTTCTTGTTTGAGGAAGAGTTTTCCTCCGTCCAAAGCGGGTTGTATGAGTCCAAAAATAGGAATTTCTCGGTCTAAACGTAACCAGCGACATAGCCTCGCTATGCGTCCGTCCGGGGGACATCCGAAAAAATGCAGCATCCCGGCAAGCGGTTGTTCTTTTTTGCTGCCGAAACGTCGCAAAAGAAAGAGAGGGAGACCGGAACGATTGGGACCAGGGCGATCCTGTATCCAACCGGCAACGCGTCGTTCTATCCATACGGAGATAACTACAAAAGCCAAGATGACCGCAAAGACTAACACCAGTTTTGCCGCCGTGGTGAGCAAGTAAAACCAAGTCTCTATAGAATCCAAATTCATGTTGATTATGTGCAGGTAAGGGGGTTATTGACGAGTCTTCAGCCGCTCCAAGAGGGGAATTGTTACACCGGTGTCTATCACGTGTTTTCCGTTATCACCTATATTTGCCCATGTTATCTCCTTCAACTCCGGGTACTGACCGGTCATTTCCGTAAGTATTTCCATGGGACTCGTTGCCTCAGCCGCTTTCAGGGGCATGTCGCTGCACACCCGTAAAAGTTCGCTCAGTATTTGCCAATCCGCCCGTGTTTCTCCGAGTGGTTCGATCGCCTGATTGAGTCTCTGGATGCGTCCGGTAACATTGATCATTGTCCCGGATTTCTCAGCAAATGTCACCCCGGGTAATACCACATCCGCCGCTGCGGTCGTCGGATTTTCGCTGTGCGCGACCACCAACAGATACTCTAACTTTTCAAGTGCTTCGACGGGTACATCGGCTTCCTGCGTAACGTCCTCCCCGAGCACAATGAGTGAACTGATTCTCCCGGTTCTTATCCCACGTACCATACTCGGTAGGGTGGCTCCGTCTTTGCCGAGGATGAGTTTAGCACCGACGGTATTCGGATTACGGTCTGCCGAGATGAGCATCCCGTCGCTTTCCCCGACTCTCGGCACAATATCCACGTTGGTTACCCCTAACAAAGTAGCTAGATACCGAGTCAGATAGAGCTCCTCATCGGTAAGCCCAGCTGATGCAATGATAGCGAGCTCACGTCCCTCACTTTTACAACGTTTGAGTTGCTCCGCTACCGTGCGCAACAAAGGTTCCCACGCGGCAGGTCGCTGCGGTGCTCCTTTGTCTGTGCGGATCAAGGGAGTCAGGATTCGCTCCGGCGCATTAATATACTTATAGTCAAGCCGATAACTATCGGGCATCCAGCAGCTGTTAACTTCGTCATTCTGACGCGGTGTGATGCGATAGACCTGACTTCCCCGTGTCCAAATGTTGATATTGACGCCGGTGCCGCAATGAACATCTATGGTAGGTGTACTCTTCAAAAACCACACACGCATCTTAAAGCGGAAATCCTTAGAAGTCATAGCTCCCACGGGACACAAATCTACCACATTCATGGAGTAATTGCTGTCCAAGGTTTTCCCGGGGTAACAGGCTATGGCATTGTGCCCGCCGCGCCCGACTACTCCGAGTACCTCTTCCCCGACTATTTCCTTCATAAAACGGACGCAACGCCGGCACAACACGCAGCGCTCTTGGTCTAAATTAACTCGCGGTCCGATAGATATATTCTTCCCTTTCTTTATTTTACTTTCGGTGAAGCGGTGTTCGGTCCGTCCGTAGTCAGCTGTGTATTCCTGCAATTTACACTCTCCAGCTTGGTCGCAGATAGGACAATCCAAGGGATGATTGGTGAGCAGGAACTCCAGCACAGCCCGTCTCGCTTCCGCGCAAAGTGTGCCGTTCGTGCGTATACCCATGTTCTCCGCCACGGTATTGGCGCAGGCTATGACCGCTCGCGGCATCCACTGTATAGTCTGATAGCCGTCATCGTTGTACGTCGGGCTCGTTCCCGGTGCCAATCTTGGAGGCATTCCCTGCTCGACCAAGCACATGCGACAAGAACCTGCCACGCTCAATTTCGGGTGATAGCAGAAACAGG
The DNA here is from genome assembly GCA_964545935.1 of uncultured Akkermansia sp. Lineage (GTDB taxonomy): Bacteria > Verrucomicrobiota > Verrucomicrobiia > Verrucomicrobiales > Akkermansiaceae > Akkermansia. The sequence continues at coordinate 15,628 of CAZJIH010000004.1, forward strand.
GTACATGAACGCCTACGCTGTTACAGGCATCCGCTATACGTGTACCCTTGGGAAAGCGGTACCAAGTGCCGTTGATCTGCACATTGACTTTACCTTCAGCGGCTGCAAGGTCTTTCGGCAGTTTCTGTTGTTCGGTGCTCATGGTCTATTCTCGTTATTTCTCGCGTCTCAAGTATTTTCGTGCTTCCTCGCTCTCGGGATTATGCGCCTTCTTCGCATTAACTTCTTTCGTCAATGCCAAAAATTCATCCCGAAATTTACTCGTGAACGCCTGTACCGGCCACGAGCATGCTTCCCCGAAGGCGCATACGGTTCTCCCGCAGATGTTGTCCGCTACATTTTTCAATAGGTCTACATCTTCCGGTGATGCTTTGCCTTCGCAGATGCGGGTGCTCAATTTAAGCATCCATGGATTACCTTCCCGACACGGGGTGCATTGCCCGCAGGATTCCCACGCAAAAAAGCGATTGAGATTGCGTAGCATCTCGGGCATGCTGCGTGTGTCATCCATTACAATGACGCCTCCGGAACCACTCATAGACCCATGTTGGGCAATACTGTCTAAGTCCATCGGTACATCAAAGATGCTCATTTTACGTACACTACCATCCGGATTCCGCCCGCGTAGTTCTTCTGTGCATTTCATCACTTTTGCGCTGGCGCCCCCGGGGATGATCGCCTTAAAGGTACGTCCGGGTTTCGGTCCGCCGCAGATATCATACAGCAGATCCCCGTATGTTATTGAACCGGAAATAATTTCATAATATCCCGGACGTTGCACATCCCCCGATACACCGATAATTCGTGTACCCGGGCTACGTGCAGCACCCTCACTCGCGTATGATTCGCCCCCTCGCATGAGTACTTGGCGTACTTGGCAAAGGCTTTCTACATTGTTGACGATTGTCGGACATCCGTAGAGACCGATGGCAGCCGGGAAGTAAGGAGGTTTGATGCGTGGATAGGGGCGTACCCCCTCAATTGAATTAATGAGCCCGGTTTCTTCCCCGCAGATATACGCGCCGGCTCCCCGATGCAAAATAATGCGTAAATCATACCCACTACCTAATATATTGTTCCCTAAAAAATGATGTTCTTCGGCTTCTTTAAGTGCGCGTCGCATAATTTTAGCCGCTTCGGGGAATTCCTCGCGCATGTAGATGATGGCGTAGTGAGCTTGAACCGCATAGCACGCTATCACCATACCTTCTATGAGTTGGTGTGGGTCTTGGTGTACGATAAACCTGTCCTTGAAGGTACCGGGTTCCGATTCATCACAATTGCATATCAAATATACCGGTTTCGTGTTGCCTTTCGGTATAAAGGTCCATTTCACACCGGTAGGAAATCCGGCTCCACCGCGCCCTCGTAAACCACTCTTCTTTACTTCGTCTATGACCGCACCCGGCTGCATCGTTATAACTTTTTTGAGGGTTTCATACCCCCCATCCTCGATAAAACTTTCAATTGCCGGACTATATCCTACGCGGTCGATGTTGCGGAAGATACGTCGTGTTTCCCGCGGATGTGGTTCGCAACCGGCTTTGTAGGTAACTTCACTCATAGCTCATTTCTTTTTTCATGCTTTTTCGGCGTATTCAGCAAGTATGGTCTCCGCTTTAGCTGCATCAACCCGATTGTAAAGTGTGTCATTGATCATCATGTTCGGTCCGAAGCCACAGGCGGCCAGACATTCCACTGCTTCTATACTCCACACCCCGTCCGAACTCACCGCCATCGGTTCTTCTTCATTCATCGCTCCGGGGTCTATGCCGATCTTCCCGCATACATGGGTCAACAGCTCTTCCCCACCGGATAGAGCACAAGCTATCGTGTGACATATCCGTATGTGCCATTTACCCGGACACTTCGTCCGTATCCCGGGATAAAAGCTAACGATTCCCTGCACATGGATGGGTGTACTCTTGCACATCTCCGCTATCCAAAGGACACTCTTCGGAGAGATGTAGCCGTGTTTTTCTTGGACAAGATGAATGAGTGGCAGCACGGCAGACTGCTCTTTCCCCTCCGGGTACATGCCTACGTATTTTTCAGCTTCAACCCTTAATTCCGGAGTTACCGTAAAAGGCGCGTAATACTTCTCCCCCGGACTGTGCTTCTCTTCGGCTAGTGCTGCTATGACATCTCTTTGTTCGTTCATGGCGGTGTAATTTCCGGTTTTTTTTCGAGGTTAACGGTCGCACTCTCCCTGCACAAAGTCAAAGGACCCTAAAATCGCTCCGATATCGCTTACCAAGTGCCCGGGAAGCAGTTCCGGCAGCATGGACAGTGTGCAAAAGGAAGGACTACGCATCTTAAGCCTATTCGGTACTCCTCCTCCCTTCGAATCGATGAAAAACCCTAATTCTCCCTTCGGGTTTTCCGCTGCAAAAAATACTTGTCCGGGCGGTGCATTCACACCCTGAGTACTTACAATAAATTGAGCTATCAATTCTTCTATCCCTTGCAACACATCTTCTTTGTTCGGGTATACTCCGCGCTCGCCCTGTACACATATCGGACCGGTCGGCATCGTTTCACATACCTGACGTATGATGCGCACGGATTGCAATATCTCCTCCAAGCGCAACTGAAAGCGGGCGTAGCAGTCTCCCTCCTCCGCCACCGGTACGTCAAATTCATAATTTTCATACCCGAGATAGGGATTTGTTTTGCGTAAGTCGCGTTTTACTCCGCTGGCTCGTAAATTCGGACCGGTCATGCCATTCTGTAACGCCATCTCCTTGGTAATTACTCCCACGCCTACCAACCGATCAATAAATACGCGATTGTGCAGCAGCAACTTTCGTACTTCCTCCACTGTCTTCTCCGCCGAATCACAAAAGGCAAGTACTTCTTTCTCAAATCCGTCCGGCAAATCCCGCGTCATCCCGCCTATCCGCGTGTAGCTCGATGTAAAGCGTGCTCCGCATATCTTCTCATAAAAGTTGTGTACCTTTTCTTTTTCCTCGTAACAGTACAAAAAGACGGTCATCGCCCCGGTGTCCATGGCATACACTCCCAATCCTAAAAAATACGAGGATATGCGCGAAAGCTCGGCGCAAAGTACACGTATAGCCCGCCCACGCTCCGGTAATTCCCACCCGAGCAGCTTTTCCACGGCACAGGCATAGGCTATGTTGTTGCTCATCGGTGCCAAATAATCCAACCGATCTGTGTAGGGTATAAATTGGTTGTAGTGACAATTCTCCGCTATTTTTTCAATTCCTCGGTGCAAATATCCGATGACCGGATCGCAACTTACTATCTCTTCCCCATCTAACACTAACTTCAGCCGTAACACCCCATGCGTCGCAGGATGTGACGGTCCCATATTGAGCGTCACCAATTCATGCGGTAGCTCCACCCCTTCCCTCAGGTTCTCTAACCCGACATCCCCGCTATCCGGTACTTCTATCACCTTCGTCGTTTTCATGCTCAACTTCTACCCATTTTCCCCGCTCGTACGGCGTCAAACCCATTCTACCACCTATCCCCTCATAAAGCAAGCTTATATCCCAGAAATTCCACTCCCTCCGAAGAAAAATTTTCCTGAAACGAAGTCATCGTTCAACGTTACACAGTCATTTCACGGGGGACAGGTACGCTCGAATTGAAATTGAGTCGTTACGAGTGACAAAAACCGCGTAGAGATGCTCGAAGAGACGTGCGAGGTGTGCGGCGGAGTCGACAAGTTGCGGGCAGAAGGTGCGGACATGACTCATGGTATCGGTGAGCGTAGGGAGATGCACACTGCATACAGCTCCGCAAAAGGGCAAAGGGGGAGAGGAATGCGTAATCAAACGTGTATTGAGGGCTGCATCGTTACCGAACGCCGCCTCCCGGTCATTGAGCACGACATTCGGAAGGGAGACACCGTCGAAACCCGGCAGGGCAAGCGAATAGGCATCTACCCCCTTTACCGGTACACTGTGCCGCACCGGTAACACATCCGCCCACGCAGCCGGTAGCCCGAAACCTTCCGAGACCTGCCCTACCCCGTTAAGCAATTGCCGCCATCCGTAGGACAGAGCCGTACGTCTTGTCACAGCGGCGCCCACAGCCCACGATGGCAGAAGCCCTCGTTTTGCCGGTTGAGTCGCGACAAAAGTCAGCGGGGGTTCCGTTCCGTCCTGCATCGTACGCAAAGCATTCATCAACCCGCAGGAGTCCTCGCAGAGCATCTGAGCGAGAAAAGCGAAGCCTGCCGGAGTCCGTCGTGCTTCCCGTTCAAGGGTGAGAGCCACACCCTGACACACAATGGGGAGATACCTGCCCACCCTGTCTCTGCTCGGTACGAGATTGACGGCAGCCGGACAGGTAAACGCGGTGCTTTCCAGGTAGAAGGCTGTGTTTGCGGCATCTGCCTGTTCCGTATGTTGCAGGATGCCCGGATGGAATTCAGCTTGCAGGGCGTCGACTGTACACTCCAGCAACATGCCGGAGTCAAACTTCAGGAGTTGCGCAGTCAGCGGTACCCTGCACTGCGGTATCTCCCCGAAGCCGTCAACCAACTCACAAAGACTATCCTGGGCGGCACCGTACGCGGCGGCATGCTGCGGCTCGTCTATGTACGCTTCCCGTAAAGCATTTACACATGCCTGAGCAAGGTTTAATCGCTTAAGGGTTAATAAATTTTGCCGGACACGACAAAGCTCCGGACTCGCGTAAAGCGTTGCGCATAATTCGGGGTGCGATGCTTTCGTGTTTTCGGACACAGATGCGCGTGCCGTCCGCTTCGGCAGGACAATATCCGTCGGTTGTTCACAGAGAACAGTCAGAGCTACCCCCTCTCGCAGGGTGGTAAGCAGGTAAATATCTTTTTGTTCGAGAGCGTTGATGATCTCCGGATCGCGCAGGCTACTCCCCGTAAAAAGTTCCCATGCGCGACGTCGGGACATACGTATACCCCGGAAGTCGCCGTATTCGAGAAATTGCGTCCCATCCCCACACCCTGCCCATTGCCGGAGAATCTCTGTCACCCGATGATGCATAGCTTCAAATCCTTTTTCCTGACCCGGTTCGACGGTGAGAATGAGATAGACCGGCGCGACATGTGACGCTTTCACGGCGTGCAGAAAATCTTCCTTACAGACATGCTCCTGTCTACGGAAGGCTCGGCGGATGGCGGGAACTACCTGTGCTCGTGCCCGGGATGTCCGGACTCCTTCCCATCTCCGCAAACTCTGTACCTGCGATATGTAATCCGCTAGGGGCAGAGAATACCCTCGTCCGAGTACAAGCGCCGCATCCTTCACGTATGCCGAATCACGCTCCCACTCCGGCTTGAGCTTCATGCCGCTCAGTCGCGCAAGTACAGACGCGTTTTCGCTCACATCCCGCACTGTCAACACCAAATCCGCGTCCGCGGGCAATTCGATGCCCGGCAACGCGCGCGCCTGCTCCGGTGTACAGCTCGGCAAGGTATTCAACCGGGTAAATATCTCACGGGCAGTCTCAGCTCCCCGGAGCACCCCACCCCATACCAAAACCACCGCGAAGCAACACCACGCACAGATGTGTCGCAACATCACAGCGTACCCTTCCCTTTTTATCATACTCGTTTTCATAAGTTCTGTAATCTGTCTCAATCGTCAATCAATAATCCCGAAAGTGTCTCCCACCACTGAACCGCAGTCCCTCCGCAATGCCCACCTCCCCGCCACATTTACGATTTTTGATTTTTGATTTAGGTTTTGAAATTCTAGGCGCCTACGTCGGCGCAAGGATCGAAAGTTAGTTACACCGCATAGCCGTAGAGCACCGCTTGCGTTGGGGGGGGCTCGTTTCCGCGGAGGGATCGCGCAACGGAGCGCGCATTATTCCTCAATCAAAAATCAAAAATCTAAAATCAAAAATGCGGAGGGGGGGAGGGCATTCGCGGAGGGACTGCGGTTCAGCGGCTCGGCGGTTCAGTGTTCAGTATTTTTCTACAGCTTTTTCGATACGAGCGGAAACCTCCTCCGGTTCACCTTCTTCGGTAACATCTATCTGCACCACCTTGCCCGGTGCTCGGTAATGCTCGACCACCGGTAGTGTCAGGGTTTCATAATCCTTACGACGTTTAGCGAAAGCTTCCGGATTATCATCGGTACGTACTATCATAGGTGTACCGCATTTCGGACAAAGCTCTTCACCGTTACGCGTTGTTTCACCGCATTTCGGGCAGGCTTTGCGTTTCAGCATACGTGCTTCGATGAGCTCCGGCGAAACATTCAGGTAAATCACGATATCCACAGCTAATCCGAGTTTCGCCAAATTCGCGTCCAGTGTCTGAGCTTGTGCAAGGGTACGCGGATAACCATCCAGCAAACACCCGCTTTCCTTATTGTTGCCGAGCCACTGTGCTACTATCCCGTTCACCACTTCATCCGGCACAAACTTTGCCGCATCCATATACTTCTTTGCTTCAAGCCCCAATTCACTCTGTGCCTCTACCTCCGCTCTCAACAATGCACCCGTACTCAACGGTCTGAGGTTATACCTCTCCGCCAAAAATGACGACTGTGTCCCCTTTCCGGACGCCGGTGCTCCCACTAATATAAATCGTTTCAGCGTTTTCATAACTTTTTTTTTCGCGACGCTTCTCCCGCGTCAAAACCATCATACCACATTTCTTCCCACTCTGCAAGCAGAACAACCCACCCAAAGAAAACTAACAGCTTCGCACTAAGTGCTCATTCTGTTACAGGGAAATGCGGACGTAATCAAGTACAATGTCAATCAATTAGCTACAACGGAGTTGCGCAGGTAGAAAAGCAGAAAAGTATCGTGGAGAAAAACTCAAGCCCCCGCGAGTTTGATATGCTCCTGTTGCACACGAAACGCAGGGAACAGCCTACCAGCCGTCAGCATCAATTTTTGGGGGACGTCTGTGGAGTAAAATCCAAATTTTTTTTATTTTTTTTCATCCTTGTTCTTGACATGTGGGAAAAATCTTGCTAGAATGCGAGGGAAGCATTACACGACCTACTCATGAAACGAACATTATTCGCTGCGTCCTGTGTTATGATGGCGACTCTTATGCTAAGCTCCTGTCAGAAGGAGACTAAGAGTGTGGTGGAACTCGCCAATGACCTTACCCATGAACTTCAAGAGATAACGGACTCCGCATCTGCTGAAGATCACGCAGAACGCGTGGCTGTCCTCAATAAACGCTTTCTGAATGCTTCTGCGCGGGCATTTGCAATCAACGGTACTCCCATACTGAAAGGTGCGGATGGAAGCGATTCTCCGGGTGATGCGTACGCAGAAGCTCTCAAAAATCTAGCTCGTGAAGTCGGTCGCGTACGTGCTAGTTTCCCTTCAGCTACTCACGATGGTGACGTGGACGAAAAATTACTCTTTATTGCCATTGCAAAGGCACAGGGTGCAAACGGAACTCCCGACGAATTGCGGGATGCAGGTATGCGATATATGCAAGACACCGATAATGAGTCTCACTCCACCATACCCGGCGAACGTTTACCTGCGTATTACGGCTCCGATAAGTTAAAAGATGCTCTCGAAGTCCCCGATGATATTCAAGTCGGTAGCTTCGATTCGTCTCCCGTTCCTTCCGTCCCTCCCATCAGTAAGAAATCTCCGGCTTCTCCTACATCGGGGCAGGATCAGGAAGATGTGGAGGTCGATTCTTAACTCTTACCACACAACGATTATCCGCGCCATCTCCCTTCACAGCATCCCTTCCTTGGTGCCGTATTCGCAAGGGGTGTCTCGCCTTCATGTGGGGTATCACTTAATTCCTTAAGCAAAAATCAACAGGGTAGATCAGATGAGTGAGGCAAGCGCGGGAAGCAGTGCACTGCCGCATCTTTCCCGTAGGTTGTTTACCTGTGCATACGATGGGGCTCCGTGGTTGGGTTGGCAGAGTCAACCGTGCGGTCGTACTATACAGGATTGTCTCGAAACCGCCTTTGCACGCATCCTTAAATCTCCCATCCGTATCCACGCAGCTGGGCGTACTGACGCAGGGGTTCACGCTATCGCTCAATACTTCCATGCCGATATCCCCTCTGTCTGTCGTATGTCCTCGGATGCTTGGCTCGCCGCTTTGAATGCCCACCTGCCTCCGAGTATTCGTATCACTCACGTGCAAGAGGTACCTCGTAACTTCCACGCTCGCTTCTCGGCAATCTCCAAAGTTTATGAGTACCACATCTTCTGCAACCGCATCCTCCCGCCTCTTTTAGCCGGTCGCGCTTGGCTCTGCCCTCATTCTCTTGATCTTCCCACCCTCCGCGAAGTGCTCAACCTTTACTGTGGCACACACGATTTCCGACGTCTCTCCGCCCGCCGTGGTAATGAGCCTTCACCTATTCCTCTAGGCTTCTTCACGCGTTCAATTTTCGACGCTTCTTTTTCTCTTTCCGACGATCTACTCTCGCTGCGTTTCTGCGGGAACGGCTTCCTCTACCGTATGGTGCGTATTCTTGTCGCCACCGCTATACAAACTGCCCGCGCAAGGTATCCTATCTCCGCCGTCCGCGATGCCCTCGACACCCCCCTCGGTCCCCCACCACGCTTCTGCGCTCCGCCCGATGGTCTCTACCTCGTAAATATCTCGTATCCCCAAGACAAAACCTAACTCGAACGCAACTCCTCACAAAAGAGACGCCACCGTATAATAGCTCCACAACGGGGCACAGAACACCCACCTGCGGTGAAAGAGCGACAAATCCACCGCAGAAGCACCCACATCACTCGCAGTGCAGCGCACCTCTACCCTCCTTGGTGACACACCGGCACGCTGCCGTGCATGCATTAAAAGACTGCACCCGCACCAAGTATGATGCTGTGCTGCCCAAAGTTCAGGTGAGACTCTCCGTAATCCTGAAAATACGTACGTCCGAACTCGTAACCAACCTTCACGTATATCGACTCAGAACACTGTACCTTAATACCGGCACCAAGCCCAAATGTAAAACCACCCGTGGTCTCCTCATTCTGCCAAATGTGAACCCTCTCCTCAACTTTGCCAAACGCATAACCGGCTTTGGCTCCTAAATCAAGCATAACGCTATCGGCTAGCCTGACGTTAAGGTCATACCCCAAAGTAAGCGGCACACGGGTCAGTGTCGTTCTCACACCATCCTCCTTTTCTTTACCGGACTCATATCCAAGGGTAATTCCGAATTGATGGCGTAATTTCTCGGCGGCGTTGCTGTACAAACTGAAGTTTAGACGAGCTCCGGCTGTATCCGGTATCCCGTCTTTATCCGCAAAGCTGTACACACCTTCTATACTATATACAGGCTGCCAATCGTACGATACAACAGCACCATACGTCGGCGTAGATTGATAATAAGGTGCGGCAGAAGCCGTGCCAACTACCATCCCTAGCAGCATTATAAGTGAAAAAACCTTTTTCATGGCGCCACCTTTATACCATATTTTCACCAACTCTGCAAGCACATTTTTTACGTCTATTGCAAAAAATTCTGCATCTGCCCCAGTAAAATTTTTTCAGAGGAGAAAACTGATCAAGCAACACCTCAAGATCAACTCATTTTTAGGGACACCGAAGGATACGGTCATGTGTCAGATATGGGCAGCAATGATAGCGATGCTTTTTTACGCTAGTAGCCACACCGGATTTTAAGCTAACATGCACGCAGGGGGGCTTAGCAAACCTCCCCAACGCGTAAAACCACTGTCCATCGCAATCCACATCTGTCCCAATAAAATTTTCGAAAATTGCCGCAATGCTATTTCCCATGCGTGTTACAGACGCTCCGCGTACCAAGGGAGCTTCAACCTTACGGGTGCATGGATTTTCCCCCACGTATCGTTTCGGCTTTGCTTCCGCCAGCCTTACCCGCGCAACTCCGTTGCGCCTATCTGTTTGACTTCGTATGTCGTTCTTCGTTTTTGCTCTTCCCCTGCCGTGGTCATATTCGGGACAGATGCGATTGCGCTTTATTGCTTGCGAATATGCAGGAATGGTGGTAGACTGAGTGTGTAGAAAATGAGTCAAACGAAACAAGATAGCGCCTCAGAAAAGGAAGAGGTGAAGGTATCGTCGGGGCAGCAATCAGCTATGCCATCGGCGCCCGCATTGGAAAAGAGTTTGCTATGTATGATGGCACTGGACCCGGCATACATCATCAACGAGTGTATTAGCAACGGTTTAACAGAAGAATATTTTTATATACCTGCACATCGAATTATTTGGAATGTCATACACCGTCGGTCAGAAAAAAATGAATCGATTGACTTCGCAACCCTTGTACAGATATTAACTGATGAGGGAACTATCGAAGCAGTTGGAGGAGCTTCCGGTGTAGCAGATATATTCAGTGTAGAGAGTACCACAGCACTTTTTAAGTCTCACTTCGCTATCATCAAAGAAAAATACCTGAGACGTTCCATGATCATGGCAGCCAACTCTATGCATGAATTAGCGTTGACCTCGGATACGGAAATTGATCAATTATTGGATTCTGCGGAGCAAGAGGTGATGAAGATTCGTCAAAGTTCGCAGAGTACTGCCGCCTGGAATCTCAAAAAAGTAATTCAGGATGCGGTCAGTGATATGGAAAAAATGATGGACCGCAAGGGGGAGGTTTTGGGGTTAACTACGGGGTACCCGGTCTTAGACCAGATGATTAACGGTCTCAAAGCAGGTGAACTTTTTGTTATAGCAGCTCGTCCGTCCATGGGAAAAACTTCATTCTTGCTCAACATTATGGAACATTTAGTTCTGGATGTGGGTTCGCCTGTAGTTGTTTTCTCCTGCGAGATGCCTGCTGTTCAACTTATGGAGCGCTTACTCTATGCACGCAGCGGTGTCAGCCGGAGTGAGCTTATCGCCGGTATGACAAAAAGTCAAATGGCTGTTTTCCGTAAAGCTATTGTGGAGTACAGTGGCAGCGGTCTCATTATCGATGATACAGCTGCTATTTCTATATCTGAATTGCGTGCCAAGGCGCGTCGTCTCGTTAAGGAACATCCCGATATTTGCGCAATCGGGGTTGATTATCTTCAGCTCATGCGTTCGTATACTAAACAGGCACAGAATAGCCGTGAGCGTGAGATAGCGGAAATATCAGCCGGTCTCAAGGGGCTTGCTAAGGAACTGTGCATACCTATTATCGTGCTGGCGCAGCTCAATCGTGGACCGGAAAATCGTACAGGTAAAGTCAGAGGTTTGCCCATGATGAGCGATTTGCGTGAATCCGGCGCCATCGAACAAGATGCAGATATGATTGGTTTACTCTATCGCAAAGGTTATTATGCGAGTAATAATGAAGACGAAGACGAGGTAGAAAGCTCAGACGCGAACCTGAATCTCGCTAAAAATCGTAATGGTCCGACTGGTGATGTACCTCTCACTTTCCAAGCTGAACTGATGCGTTTTACCCCACGCACTTCCCAAGAAGAAGCGCGAACCTGAATCACGTCCCTCCGCGGTAGTGGGCATCATAGCAGGATCATTGTTCAGTGTTTCAGCATGTCAGTTGTGATGGTGTAGCTAACACCGCAACGCGGACACGAAACATCGAGATAACCTTGCTCGGATAGAATATCTGCGAAATCCTTTTCTAGTGCATGAAGAATAGATATGATTTTCGCAGCACTACACCCGCATCGAAAGGTAAAACGCCGAGTTTCCAATAGTTTAGTTCCTTCAGTTTGTACCACTTGTTCAACATCAGAAAGTATAAGCTCAGAAAGCCAATCATAATCAGCATTCGGTTCAGCAACAACAAGATAAAAGTCATCCCCCTCCCCACAAAAGGCACGAGCATGACGTTGTTCACTTTTGCGAAAGAACTCCTCTACCCACGTAGAGACATGCTCGGTAGACAGTGGAATTACGGATGTGTGAGTATCGCGCTCCGGACATGAATTTTGCGCGTAGAGCAAAGTAGTATCAGTTTCTCGTACATCCTCTGTAAATATTCGTCCGACTACATCTTCTGATAAGGAGGAGCCCGCTACAAAAAGATTGACAGATTGAGGGGTTTTTACATTTATCGTCCATGCGTGATGTTCATTCCACGGTCGAGAAACAAGAAAGAGGGTAAAAAAAGCAAGGAGATGTTTAAAGAGCTCAGCGTGTTCCGGCGAAGGGTGCAAATCATGCTGCATTTGATGCAGGTAAAAACCTACAAAAAGTGGTGAAAACTCCGCTTGCAAAAGAAGACAATTGCGATGCCGTACATAAAAAGATTGAACGACCGTATATTCTGACACAATGTCACTATCATCAGGCTTTGTCCTCTCGTCCATCCTAATCAGATTCTCTCTAAAAAATTATTTAGTCGGGGTACTTTTCGTCGTGTCCTCCCCCTTTCCGGAGGTGTCTTTATCTTTCTCCGAGGCTGCTTTGCCTCCTCCGGATGTCGCTTCTTTCTCATTAGGTACCACCCAAAGTTCAAGAGCGCCTTCTGCGTATGCTCCATATATGGACGTAGGATCAATGTTACGCATCTCGGTATAAATAGCACGTAAAAGATAAGTCGGTCCCTTTTGACGACGTACATGACCGGCGTATGCTGCCATGACCATCTGTCGTTCTATACGAGAATAAACTCCATTATTAAGAGTCGAACGAATAAAGTTATTAGCAGCCGGAATGGACATGATCTGTAACTTTTCCACAATGCCATTTTGAGAAGGATCAAAAAGAGAACGTCCCGGCACCTTGAGATCTCCGTAAGAAAGCGCCTCACGTGTCAGTCGCTCTTTACGAGCTTCTCCACTCGCTCTCTCTGCATCCTCTATTAATTTTTGCTGCTTGTCAAAATCCTTTAATAATTTATCGAGTGCTTCAGCCGCTTTCGCAGGGTCCTCCATTTGCTCACGATCCCGCACAGCTCCCCTTATGTTCCCTCCTCCATCCATCACGGCAAATGATGGTACACTCCATATCCCACCAGGTAATCCCCGCTTCCCCATCACTTTCTCAAATTCTCGTTTCTCCTTCTCATTCGGTAATTGGTATACCGGTATGACTAAAAATATTTCACCACCCACAACCCTAGTGATGTTTTTATCACGGCGTCTGACATACATTTCGTACGCCTTATCGCTTAATTTATCATAATTAACTCCATAACAAAAAACTACAATAGGTTTCTTCTTACCGGCCTTTTTGAGCGCATCATCAAATGTACGCACCGTAGCAGCGCCGGCTGCCCCACCAAGCATCACCAGCACGCATAATACACAATTAAGAAGTAAAATAATTCGTTTCATGATTCTTTCTTTTTCTTTCCGTACACGTAAAAGCCAACGATATTTCCTTGATCCCACTTATCGCCTTCTCGCAGGAGCCGTACATACCGACCACCTGCCTGTGCATCTTTAAGATCAACTCGCATAATGGAACCATTTACATTTACCTTCCCGGCTGTAGGTGTCCAATTCTGTCCATCTACGGATGCTTCAATATGGAAGGGTCGGTCATTCTTAATAGCTGTATCAAAGAGCGCGACTACCCCATTGATGTTGCTATCGTATTCAAGTTTAACAACTATTCCGTTTTTACCTTCAAATTTGATAGGTATTCTACCTCCATTCCTTTGAAGGACTGCCCAGTGAAGGCAAGATTGCTTAACTTGGGCATCGCCAAGTGTGGAAGCTGTAGTAATTAACCCTTTCTCTGAAACAATGCGACCTGAAAATCCTTGAAATTTAAACCGATTCTTGGGGAAATACTTTTTACACTTCTGCATAGCAAGATTTCCGATAGCCTGGAAGGTTATTACATCATCATTTTCAGCAGCTGTAAATATAGCTTCACCGAGCCCAGCCCATGTATTATCTTTGTCCTTTTTCCCGGTTTGCATACGCGTCATCGCACGTGTAATTTGTTTACTGAAAGATTCTTGGAAAGCAGTCGCTTCTCCTTGATTTTCTTTATTCATTTTAGCAGTTTGCTCCAAACCCCATGTCAATACCGGTCCGGAATAATCCGGTTTATCCATTAAAATGGACAAAGATGTCTTAAGGTAATCAAGTTTTTCCGCCTCGGTTTTACACCCAGCAAATTGAGCATCTAACAGGGGGGATATATCCCATCTATGCACACCAAAATCTTTGCATTTCTTGAAAAATGCCGCAAATAATTTGTTACGCTCACGTTTATCCGGCATAAGTGGCAGTAATTGCGGATACAAATACCTAGCCTGAAATGTCGCCACCACATTATGAAACTTCCCTGCCATGGTATCTACCATGTGCGTACATAATTCCATCCACCTCGCCTTGTCTTCAGGGGCCTTCTGTTTCAGATAGCCCGCGTAGGCTAACCAAGTCGGCCAATTAAGAGGCTGCGACATCAAGGCTGCATCGTAACAAAGAATGGCAGATTTTGTCATACGCTGCGATGCCAAGAATTCAGCCATAGCGGTAAGTTGGTCAGAGATTAACGTGGGTACGGTATCGGAATATAAGTCCTGAGCAAGAATGAGGAATTCCCAGTCGTGCAACCCCCAGAAGGTTTTGTGCATGCTGTGCTGCCAGTAGATTGAATATCCCTTCCTCCACTCATTGCCCACACGCACTGTGTACGCGCAGTGCCCCGGTTCACCCATCGTCATAGCCGGAAGTCCCGATGCTAGTGCCCCATACGCTCCGTAATGTGAACACGCACCGCATACCCCGCCGATTTCACGATGCGCCCATGCCGTGGTGTTGTTCGTATACTTCATAATAGGCGCCAAGTACTCAGGTGAAAACACAGAGTCACCTGCCGCATTCCTCAACCGGTATACCAATTGTCCGGAAGCACCTAAGTATTGTTCCACCGGTAGGCGTACATTATCGCGCTGCCATGCCAAAGATTGAGGACTCCCCCATGAGTGGCATTCGCGGTTACCCGTTACCAAGCGCGTTTCCCAATAAGCAAGATCATCAAAGAGTTTATTCAAACGTCCATCCCGATAACTACTGTAGTAGTACGTAAAACGCTCCAACATGTCCTTCTCTCCCCAATTCTCTCGGGCAAATTCCGTAGCTGTTGTCGTAGCTATACGTCGCGCTGTTTCATCATTGAGGTCTTCCGTATAACGCGCAAATATTTGAGCTAAATACTTCATCCCCTTACCCATACCTGTCGTATTACCGGAATATAGTGTATTAGTCAGCCAATTTAAGTCAGACGAAAGCGCAATCAACAGCGATGTCCCCCCCCGCTGTTTTGCTACCTCCTGTAAATTGCCGATACCTGAACGACGAATGAGGGTAATAATCGCTAAATCACGGCGATTCGCTTGGTCGCATAGATATTCGATTACCTTATCAGGTGTCGGATTATTTCCCAACTTAGCCAGCATGCGCCCCTTAACAGTCTTGTATATCGTCTCTACATCTTTCCATGTATCCGCTGTAAATTCCTTCTGAATGTACGGCTCCGCCTTCTTCGCCTTCCGTTCCCTCTCTATCGTGCGTGTCAAATCTTTCATGGCTGACCTCGTAGCACCTGTCATACGCGAATCCATAAGAGCAGGTACTTCTGCTTGTTCCGGAATAGCCGGTGCATCCTCATCCTCCGCTATACCTACGAGTGATGGATCGCAATCCGTGAATGTGTATGCAGAAAAATCTCGTTCTGTCGATGTATCCTGACTATCATAACTACCTTCATCCTCCACCGCGCTGTTTGTCTCTGCCACTGCTGTATCATCACTACTCTCCTCAAATCCCTTCTGCCAATCGTCAGTCGCTGTTTCATCTGTAATCACTACCCCTCGCTGGCGATTCGGTTTGTTATTTTGCACCAATCGTCGATTAGCTTCTTGCTGTTCCAAGCGCGCCTTCCGTTCCGCATCCAATTTTGCCTGACGCTCAGCCGCTATACTGTCTCGTAAATGCAGTACATCCATCAACATCCCCCCGAGCGGATAACTGACAAATCCCAGTACTATCGCTACTACAACTGCTCCCAGTAATTTGAAAAGATTTGATGTCATATTTATGGCTTGTTACTCTTTACCTTCCCTCTCCATACATTACTCCCACACCCCACGCACCACATTCTACACTCACTCCCCCACCTTGACAAGCATAACTCACATCAATATCAAAAAATTATCCAATGGTACACACCACGTCCACTCCCCCCCCAAAAAAGTGTCTCCCACCACTCTCCGCTACTATCCGCCGTTGAACCGCTGCTCACCACATACGCCGGTGGGCTGAACCGCTGTCCCTCCCCAATGTCCGCCCCCCGCCCCGTTTGCGATCTTAGATTGACGATGTAAGGTGTACTAGATAGTCATATCATAGTCAAGGCGGACGGATATGTACATGTGCGAGAGTCAAAACTTGGGTATGCCGAAAACGGAGATACGGCCAACACCCATCTTGAACTTCATGGTGATACCTATGTAGATAGTGCTCCCACAGCAACTTGTTCCTATCACCCGGATTAAACGAGGTTCCTTTGACCGGCTCACTGTGCTAACCGTGAAAAACAAAATACGTTTAATTTCTGTAAGTTACGTAAGAACAATCAATGCAAAGGTATGCTCATACGGCATACGGGAACAGTTTTCTTTAGCAGGTTTACACACCATTTTTGCCAAGAGCCAACCATGTTTTTCCGTAAAAAGGGGAGTTTTTAGAAGTACCCAAATCGTAAATCTAAGATCGTAAATGGGGAAGGGAGCGGACCTTACGGAGAGACGGCAGTTCCGTTGCCGTAGGCGCGAGTATTTTTTATGATGCAAAATTTTTTTACGTGAGAGAAGAAGGACTTGACAAAGTAGGGAGAGAGGGGATAATGTGTGTGGTGCTGGGGAAACCCGGGATAAACAGAAAAAAAGATAAAGACTATGGCAAAATTAACAATACGAGATTTGGAAGTATCAGGTAAAGAAGTCCTTATGCGTGTGGATTTTAATGTACCGATGAAGGATGGGGTTATTACGAATGATGCTAGGATATCGGCAGCTTTGCCGAGTATCAAATACTTGTCAGAACATGGAGCAAGATTGGTGCTATGTTCGCACCTTGGACGACCGGAGGGGACAGGTTACCAAGCAGAATACTCCTTGAAGGCGGCGGCGGAATGTTTGAGTAAACACTTAGGGAAGGAAGTAGCTTTTGTACCGGAGGTGGTAGGAGAGAAGGCGACAGCGGCGCGTGCAGGGTTGAAGGACGGGGATGTATTGCTGCTGGATAATGTACGTTTTGATAAGCGAGAGAAGAAAAATGATCCGGAATTTGCGAAGGTTTTGTTGGGAGATGCGAAGCTTTACGTGAACGATGCTTTTGGTTCCGCGCACCGCGCTCATGCATCCACAGAGGGTGTAACTCATTATGCGGAACAATCTGCCATGGGGTTCCTGATTGAGCATGAGTTGGAGTATTTGGAAGGGAAATTGGAGAATCCTGCGCAACCATTTATCGTGATTATGGGAGGTGCTAAGGTATCAGATAAGATTCAGGTGCTGTCCAAACTCATGGAAAAGAGTCAAACGTTTTTAATTGGTGGGGCTATGGCCAATACTTTCCGAGCAGCGCAAGGGTACAACGTAGGTAGTTCCAAGATCGAGGCCGATAAATTGGATTTAGCACGTGAAATTCTCGCCACAGCGGAAGCAAAGGGTGTCCGTTTTGTGTTACCGGCAGATGTCAGATACGCTTTTAAGTTTGAAGAAGGAGCAGAAACATGTGTGTCTAGACCATTTGCAGAAGGTGGGGAAGTACCTGAAGGGGGTATGGGTATTGACATAGGGGATAAGGCTATTGAAGAATTTTGTACCATTCTTAAAGGTGCGAAAACAGTGCTGTGGAATGGACCGTTGGGGGTATTTGAATTGGATGCTTTCTCTGCCGGGACAAAGGCTATTGCTGAATGCTTGGCGGCTTCCGACTGTATTTCTATCGTGGGTGGCGGTGATTCTGTAACTGCCGCCAAGAAGTTTAAGGTAGCGGATAAGTTGTCATTCTGTTCGACCGGAGGTGGCGCATCTCTGGAATTACTGGAAGGGAAAGTATTGCCCGGTATTGGTGCTTTGTCAGAGAAAAACTGAAGCGCTGCTCACGCCGCGTTTCCCCGCCCCTCCACCGCATTTTTGATTTTTGATTGAGGAATAATGCGCGCTCCGTTGTGCGTCCCTCTCCGCGAAAGTGTACCCGCCCCCACCACATGCCATCCTCCCCGGCTTTGCCTCGTGACTAACGCTGTGGCGTGGAGACATGGGGGAGAGCGAATACGGAGGACGAAGTATAGACTTGACAGGCTGGGGTAGTAGATGGTACAATTTGCGGCGATGGAGTATGCGACGCTGATAGAAAGAAAGAGGGAGAGGCTGAAGGAATTGGAAGAGATGATAGGGAATCCGGCGTTGTTTGAAGACAATGCGAGGGCGGGGGAGTTGTTGCGCGAGCACCGAAGGGTGCGGGAGTTATTGTCGGACTGGGAGGAGCTGGAGGCGATAAAAAAGCAGGTCGCGGAAAATGAGCAATTGAGTGGGAGCGAAGATGAAGAGCTAGCCGAGATGGCCCGGGAAGAAATCCCACGGTTAGAGGAATGCGTAAAATTGCTGGAAGAAAAGGTACAATATGCCTTATTGCCGCGCGATGAATTAGAGGATCGGGATGCTTTACTTGAGTTACGGGCGGGCACCGGAGGCGATGAAGCAGCGCTTTTTGTGGGAGACTTGCTGGGCATGTACCAGCGATATGCGGAGGGGCGAGGATGGCAATTTGAGCTGCTGGACGCGTCCCCCAACGACATCGGAGGCTTCAAGGAAGTTACAGCACGCGTGAAAGGGGAGGAAGTCTTTCGGTACTTGAAATATGAAAGCGGGGTGCACCGAGTGCAACGCGTACCGCTCACGGAATCCCAGGGTCGTATCCATACATCGACCGCCACCGTAGCCGTGTTACCCGAAGCAGAGGATGTGGATGTGCAGATTCGTCCGGAAGATTTGCGCATCGAGACGTGTCGTTCCGGTGGTGCGGGTGGTCAGCACGTTAATCGTACCGAATCCGCCGTACAGATATTTCACTTACCCACGGGGATAATGGTACGCTGTGAGAAGCAACGTTCGCAGATAAAGAATCGCGAGACCGGGATGAGCATACTACGGGCAAGACTTTTTGAAATGCGGCAAAAGGAGGCGCAGCGCAACTATTCGGAAAAACGACGAGCACTCATCGGTTCCGGTAGCAGAGAAGAAAAAATTCGTACATACAATTTTCCGCAGAATCGCATAACTGATCACCGTATCGGTTTTACGACCTACAATCTCGATGTGGTAATGGCAACCGGTGAACTCGGTGAACTCATAGCTCAGATGCAACGCGCTGAAATGAACGAGCGCATGAACGAACTCAACGCATGAAAACGGTACGCGATATTTTAACATCCGGCACAGCATACTTAGAAAATCACGGAGTCGAGGGCGCTCGTAGTTCTATGCAGGCACTCATTGCGTTCGTGCTGGGTACAGACCGTACTTGGATTTACCTGCACATGGAAGACGCCGTGCCGGAGGAAAAATTGGGGCAGTTGCGCCCGCTGTTGAAATCGCGTGGTCAGGGAGTTCCCCTGCAACATTTGTTGGGAGAGGTAGAATTCTTTCGTCGATCGTTTCGTACGGATGCCCGCGCTCTTATCCCGAGACCCGAGACTGAGGAGCTTACCGAACTTGCTTTGCGGGTGCTTCCGCCGGATATTGAATCCCCGTGTATCCTCGATATGGGGTGCGGCTCCGGAGTCATCGGCATCACGCTGGCTCTGGAATGGCAGGAGCGTCACCCGGATGTGGTGCTGGCGGATATCTCGCAGGCGGCTCTCAGTCTTGCCTTAGAAAATGCTACCCGACTCGGCGCCCGCGTGCGTACTTTCTGCAGCGATCTCTTCAGTGCCTGGCAGGAGAATACAGCGGAAACTGATACCCGCATTATTCCGCCCGCAGGATTTCACCTGATTACGGCAAATTTACCGTACATCCCCAACGGTGCCCTTTTACAACGAGAGGTATTGCACGACCCGCCCACAGCCCTCTTCGCCGGGGAGGATGGTCTGGCTACCATCGCCCGCTTCCTTTCGGAGGCTCTCCCTCACCTATTACCCGGCGGTAAGGTGCTGCTGGAAGTCGGTTATGACCAAGGAGAGCGTGTGCTGCGAATGATGCGGGAAAAAGGCTACGGGCAAACAGAATTGCGGAGCGACCTCAGCGGTGTCGCACGTTTCCCGATAGGCAGTAAACCAAACACCTGAACATACTCAACGCTAAGGACTTAATTGCTGGAAACAGATCTACGGCGGGAGGACGCGGGGGAGAGTAAGAACGAAGCCAAACAGATAGGCGCGACGGAGTTGCGCGGGAAGCGAAGCGGAAGGGTCGCGAGGAAAGTGAATCAAAGCTTCCGTAGAGTTGACACACCCAAGGTACGAGAGACGCGCATAAACGCACCCCGAGACCGACGGAACGGCAAGTCGCCGGAAAACCCAGAACCGAACCGTACCGCATCTGGAACGGGATTCGAACCCGTGTTGCCCGCGTGAAAGGCGAGAGTCCTAGGCCTCTAGACGATCCAGACTTTTATCAGCTCCGCAAGCGGCGACGCGCTACAGGGTACCATAAATCTTCCCCTTTGACAAGCACAAATGTTCAAAATTTACATTTTTTTCCCCACGCGCGTCCCGAGAAAAAACTTTCTCATTGCTGCCATACCGCTCCTATGTGCGTTTTATTTCGTACTTCGTACTTGCTCTCCCTCCGCCTCTCCCTGCCACAGAATCACCGCTCAGAGCGAGGCAAACATTTTTTCCGAAACCGGAATAGTTCGGTGTATTTTTTTTGTTTGCAATGTGCCAAAAAGTGTGGTACACTGGCACGCGACACGATGACAAACGTACTTGATCAGCTCAGGCAATACACGACTGTAGTGGCGGACACCGGGAATTTCCGACAGATAGAACAATACAAACCACAGGATGCGACGACGAATCCGTCGCTTATACTTTCCGCCGCCGAAGACCCGGAATATCGTTCCATCCTTGAAAAGGTGAAGACCGATATGCGGGGCTGCACGCTGGACAGCCGAGCTCGGACGGCGGCTTACCTCAACCGCGTGATTGTAGCATTCGGACTCGAAATACTCAAACGTATACCCGGACGCGTTTCGAGTGAAGTAGATGCCCGGCTCTCCTTCGACACAGAGGGAACAATCCGCATGGCACGCGAGATGGTGCGACTTTACGAACAAGCCGGTACGGACCGCGAGCGTGTCCTCATTAAAATAGCGGCTACGTGGGAAGGGATACAGGCTGCCCGTGTGCTCGAAAAGGAAGGCATTCATTGCAATCTGACCCTGCTTTTCAGCTTGGTACAGGCTGTGGCGTGCGCGGAAGCTGGGGTGCGCCTCATCTCGCCCTTCGTCGGACGAATCTTGGACTGGTACACCCAAAAAACCGGTACCTCATACACGGCGGAAACCGACCCCGGAGTAGCATCCGTGCGTGCTATTTTCGATTATTATAAAAAATACGGGTACCCGGTACAAATTATGGGCGCGTCATTTCGTAATATCGGCGAAATTATTGCGCTGGCGGGCTGCGATTTACTCACCATTTCACCGGCTTTACTCGCGGAACTCTCTACCGCGGAAGGCGACCTACCCTGTGCGCTCCGTGCCGAGGACGCCGCCGGTAAGACTATCCCGCGTATCCCGGCGGATGAAAAGAGTTTCCGTTTTCTCTTCAACGAAGATGCCATGGCTACGGAAAAAACAGCTGATGGTATTCGCCGTTTTTCCGCTGCCTTACGCAGTCTCGAACTCCTTATTCTTAAACCATAAATACCATATCCTATGAAAGTTCTCGTTACAGGCGGAGCCGGTTACATCGGATCTCATACGGTACGTCAACTCGTGCGTGCCGGTGCGGATGTTACCGTGCTCGATAGCATGATCTACGGACATCCGGCAGCTCTCGTTGACCCGGGTGTTCGCCTCGTAAAAGGCGATTTAGGCGACGCGACGGTTGTTTATCCCCTGTTGGCTCACGGTCATTTCGACGCGGTAGTACACTTCGCCGCGTTTATCCAAGTGGGTGAGTCCGTGAAAGACCCCCTCAGGTATTACGAAAATAACATAGCTAAACCGTTGACACTCCTGAAGGCGATGCTGTTGGCGGGCACAAAGCGTTTCGTTTTTTCATCTACAGCCGCCGTGTTCGGTATACCGGAGGAGATACCTATCCCGGAGACTGCTCCCAAAAATCCTATCAACCCATACGGAAGTTCTAAACTCATGCTGGAACGTGTCTGCCGAGATTGTGAACAACCTTACGGTCTGAAGTCTGTCTTTTTGCGCTATTTCAACGCGTCCGGCGCTTCGGAGGACGCGGCTATCGGTGAAGACCACGACCCGGAGTCACATCTCATCCCGGTAATTTTACAAGCCATTAAGGGGGAACGTCCAGGAATTACTGTTTTCGGTACGGATTATGACACACCGGATGGAACCTGCGTGCGCGACTACGTACACGTGGATGACTTAGCGGACGCCCACCTGCGTGCCTTGGATTATCTGATGAAAGGCGGCAACACCGATTGCTTTAATCTGGGTACCGGAAAGGGGCTGTCGGTGAAGGAAATTATCGATGCCGCCGAAAAAGTGACCGGTAGGAAAGCTCCGGTAACATACGGACCGCGCCGGGAGGGTGATCCGCCTTTCCTGATTGCGGACTCTCGTAAAGCACGTCGAGTGCTCGGATGGTCTCCGCGTTACACAAACGCCGAGCAAATCGTTGAAACGGCTTGGCACTGGATCAACGGTCCACGCGGTGGTCATTTTTAAGCTGCCGTTGACACTTCGGATGTATCGCATCCCCTTTTAACCACATGAAAACTCAACGATATACCCCCATCCCGGCATCTTTCTACTGTGCCGTTCGCGATAAGTTGGCATCCCGTTTACCGGCTGATAGTTTGGTAGTGGTTCACGCCAACGACATCTACCCTACGAATGCCGACGGTACCCTACCGCATCACCAAAACGCTGACCTTCACTACCTGACCGGTATAGACCAAGAAGAGACGATTCTGCTCATGCGGGTCGGAGAAGCCGGTAAACACAGCGATACCCTGCTGCTGCGCGAATCCGACGAACGTATCGTCATCTGGGAAGGTGCCCGACTTACTCCGCAGGAAGCTACCGAAATTTCCGGCATAAGGGATGTGCGGTGGACGAGGGAGTACCAAGTTCTGCTGGCACAGGTCATGCAGTCTGCCAAACATGTTTACTGGGAACGCGATAACCATCCCCGCCGTTTTACGTATGTTCAGACACGCAATGAGCGTATGGCTCAGGCTTTTCAGAGTGCTTACCCGGATGTCACCATTCAAAGCCTTTACCCCATTCTCGCCGAGATACGTCTCGTAAAGAGTCCGGAAGAACTCGCTCAATTGCGCGAAGCCTGCCGTATTACAGGCGAAGGATTTTCGGCTGTCCTTCCCTACGTACACCCGGGTATGGGGGAATGGGAAATGGAGGCACGCCTGAGTTATGAGTACACCCGTCGTCGCTCGCGTAAGTTCTCTTTCCTTCCTATTATCGCGTCAGGTTCGGATACTTGCGTACTACACTACATCAGCAACCACAAGCCCTGTGCCGAGGGTGATCTTATTCTCTTCGACGTCGGTGCGGAGTACGGTGGTTACGCCGGCGATATGAGTCGTACTATCCCCGCTAACGGGAAGTTTACTCCGCGACAACGTGCTGTGTATGAATCCGTACTTGCCGTACACCGTTACGCCGCTTCCATCATGCTGCCGGGTGTTCGTAAGTCCGACTACGAACGTCGTGTCCGTGTGCGCATGGCGCAGGAACTGATTAAACTCGGGCTTCTTACCGAGCAGGAGGTCCGGGCGGCGGCGCATGATCCCCTCTGTGTGCGCCGATTTTATATGCACGGCGCTTCGCATTCTCTCGGACTGGATGTCCACGATGTCTCCCCTCAGGACCCGGTCTTTGATGTCGGACAAGTCTGGACTATCGAACCGGGTATCTACATCTCGGCTGAAAATTTAGGCGTACGCATTGAAACGGATGTACTTATCCATGAAAACGGAGTCGAAGACCTTATCCCGAGCGCTCCTTTAGAAGCGGACGATATCGAACGCCTGATGGCTCAACTTAACCACTAACCGCATACCTACCATGTCCACATCTGATAACAACACCCCGGACTCGCAACCTGATGATTTACGCGAATCAGTTGCTCAATTCATGAAAAGGCTACAGCTCGATTTCATCCCCGGCACTCATAAAAGTATTTTACCGGAAGAATTAAGCAGAGCGGTCACCCAAGAAATTAAGAGACGGGCGGAGAAAGAAGATGATACCGAAGCTATGTACCGACTGGCTATACGATACGGAACCGGAGACGGCATCAAGCAGGATTTTGAGCAAGCTGTCCATTGGTTTCGAAAAGCGGCAGATAAGGGTCATATTCCCTCTATGCTTGCCCTCGGCGAATGCTACAGCTTCGGTCACGGTGTAGAGACGGATTATTCGCAGCTCTTTTATTGGGTCAGTAAAGCAGCCGACACGGGTGATGCCGCCGCTATCCGTGAACTCGCCGACTGCTACGACCACGGATACGGTGTCGATTATGACGCACACGAAGCTTTTCTCCTCTACCGAAAAGCTGCTGGAGGAGGCTGTGTCGATGCTATGCAAGATCTTGCATATTGTTACATACGTGGTCATTATGTAGAAGAATTTGACTACGAAAAAGCTTTTTATTGGTTTAAAATGGCCGCTGACAACGGCTCCGCTTGGTGTACGTATGAAGTGGCTAAATGCTATTATTTCGGCAACGGAGTCGAAAAAAATGATGAACAGGCTGTTTCCTGGTTCCGAAAAGCGGCAGACGCAGGTGTCGCCGAGGCTATGTGCCACCTCGCTTATTGCTACATCTACGGTGAAGGTGTTGAGAAAGATCCGGGTCAAGCTGAAATCTTGTTCCGAACCGCTAAAAGGAAGGGTCAGGCTATAACGGAAGAATACCTCAACGAGGTCAATCTTTTACATCGACCGCTGAACTAACGAGTCGCGGTCCGCGCAACCCTCGTTGCGCCTGTCTCTCTCACTCCCCCGCATGTTTTCAGCGACGGAGTTATCGCTTGGTGCTAGGCGGCTGCTCTCTTGCTCACTAATACCCTTTCGGATTCGGTCCCCATTGATTGGTGCCGCGCTGACTGTCCGTGCAATACATAACAAACAGAATAAGGGAACCGATACCAACAATTAAATTCAACAAAACCATCCATCCGCTTTTCCCGATATCGTGCAAACGTCGTATCTGCATACCCAAACCTACGAGCATAAAATACAATGCCATAATTACTAAAAAAAATGAAGTAAGCCCCCCCGCCACCTCTGCTTCTTCCTCCGTTTCATAGTAGCCGTCTGTAAAAAGAGAAATTATCACAACGATCGCTATTGTAATCACCGGAGCGAAGAGAAGCTGAGACAGCCAGTAATTCTGTCGTCGCATTCGACCTTCAAACTTTACAATGAACAAACCTCCTAGGAGCAATGGTTCTTGTCGCTGCGCCGGTACGTACCTAGGGGGAACCGATTGCTGGACAACAACCTGAACTTGGGGAGCGACTTGGGGCTGCTGATAAACCTGTTGCGCCTGAGGGTAAGGTGGAGGTTGAACGTAACCTTGGATTTGAGGTGCGACTTGGGGTGGTTGGTAATTCTGAGGTGGCGGCGGATACCCTTGAGGTTGCGGATAGCCTGCAGGTTGCGGATAATTCGGCGGGAGTGCTGGCGGGTTCGGCGTGGGTTGATGCCCCTGCTCAGCTTTCTCACCGCTCGAATATATGAGAAACGAGGGCTGAACCACTCCGCTTGCTCGCAATTCATTCAACTGCTGTAGGTCAAAAGGACCTACCCAACTTTCTCCGTTGTCCGAAGAATAATAATACTGTTCTTGATTCATAGTGTGTATATATATGGATGTTAATATAAGACGAATAAAAATCGAATTACTTCTTCAGTTTCTTAATCTTGCTATACCGACCAATTGAGTTCATCAAGAACCAGCCCGGAACAAGTATTAAACCTTTTGCTGCCGAACTATCATTGACGGTAATCGCCACAGCAAACGCGATGATAATAACTATGACTGCATACACAATGTTGTTACTCGCTTTCGACTCGAGTTCGGAAATCACACGGTATACCATATCATTGGCCATCCGGACATCTGTGCCCCTCTGCACTAATTCTTCTATCACCTGAGATGCACACCTCCTGTCGTCCATAAGCATTTTGACAATCTCTTTTCCTGCCTCTGTTTCTAAAACAGGACCCGACTGCCACTGCGGTGCACTGCCCCAATTATTGATAACGATCTGACTGTATGTACCTTGCGGTGCCTGTTGCTGAAACTGTGGTTGCTGATAAACTTGTTGAGCTTGAGGGTAAGCCGAGGAAGTTTGAACGTAACCTTGGATTGGAGGTGCGACTTGGGGTTGTTGGTAATTTTGAGTTGGAGAATAGCCTTGAGGTTGCGGATAACCTGCAGGTTGCGGATAATTTTGCGGAGGCGACGGCGGGTTCTGCGCGGATTGATCCCCCTGCCCTGCTGCCTCGGCACCTGAATATACGAGAAACGAAGGCTGAACCACTCCACTTGCTCGCAATTCATTCAATTGTTGCGGGTTAAAAGAACCTACCCAGCTTTCACCATTGTCCGGTGAATAATAATACTGTTCTTGACTCATATCATTTCTTAACCATTTACGCAGTTACATGTCTCTCTCATTACACCGCGCTCTCCCCCTCCGTCCGTATCACAGCATCCCCAAAAACTTTCAGACGTCCGAAATTGCTGTTGTCCTAGCTCGTTCATACCTTGTTGTACCCAATATTGCGTCGCTGCACACTCAAGTATATCTCATTCTTAATGCGATGCTCTATGAAGAATTTATAAATTGCGTACTATGAATATATTACGTTTTAATATCAGTTAAAGTTTGGGGCACGTAAGTGTACACTTATTTCCCTCATTCGCGAGCGTAATATAAAAAAAATCAACGGATGTCCTCAAAAAAAGCTGGACATCGCATTAGGAATGAGATAAGCAGAGATACACGGTCACCTATGTTTTATTGTGCTCTTATTTTTAAGATATTAAAAAACGTTGCACGTCATTTTCCGACCAAAAGACGACAAAGCGGAGGCGCGGAGGACGACGGTTCAGCGACTCACGCTAAACTCCGCAGGGCGTGGTCGATAGCTAGGACGGTAGCGTCTATATCCGCCTCGGTATGGGCTGTGCTGATGAACCCGGTTTCGAAGGGCGATGGAGCGATAAAGACACCCTGCTGTAGCAAGGACAGGAAAAAGCGTTTGAAGAGGGAGAAATCAGCCGTGAGAACCGTCTGTAGATCAAACACATCCCGCGAAGTAAAGTGCAGACAAAACATAGAGCCACTGCGTTTGAAGACGAAGGGTAGATTGAGGGTACGCAGGGACGCACGTACGCCTTCCTCCAGCCGTGCGCCGAGCGACTCCAGCCGAGTCCACGCACGCGTAGCCTCCAACTCACGCAATTGAGCCAGACCTGCAGCCATAGCAAGGGGGTTACCACTCAATGTACCTGCTTGATACACAGGACCTAGTGGTGCGATGCAATCCATAATATCCGTTCTCCCTCCGAAGGCACCCACCGGCAACCCCCCGCCGATAATTTTTCCCAATGTCGTAATATCCGGCGAAATGCCGAGCACACCCTGTACGCCGGCGGGAGAAATTCGGAAACCTGTCATCACTTCATCGAAAATCAACAAAGCACCGTACCGAGTAGTCAATTCACGTATACGTTCTAAAAATCCGGGTTTCGGCAGGAAAAAACCGGCATTACCCGGGTAAGGTTCCACAATGACACCCGCTATTCGAGCACCATGGTACGCAAAGGCTCGCTCCGTCGCTTCTACGTTGTTGAACGGCAATACTAAAGTGAGAGCCGCTACATCCTGCGGCACACCGGCGCTATCCGGCACACCCTGAGTCAGTGCTCCGCTTCCGGCTGCCACCAGTAAGCTGTCACTATGTCCATGGTAACAGCCCGCATACTTCACAATAAGGGGTCTGCCCGTATAACCGCGCGCGAGACGTACAGCACTCATGGTAGCCTCCGTACCGCTGTTAGTCATGCGTACTTTTCGGATAGAAGGGACGAGACGGCACACGGTTTCAGCCATCTCAATTTCTGCCACCGTGGGGGTACCGAAACTCAAACCACGCTGCGCGGCGGCTTGTACCGCCTGCACGACAACCCGCGGCGCATGCCCTAAAATAGCGGGTCCCCATGTCCCCACGTAATCTATATATTCCCGTCCGTCTGTGTCATACAAATATGCCCCATTCGCACGCTCTACAAAAAACGGTGCTCGTTCCAAACGACGAAACGCACGAACAGGTGAATTAACACCTCCCGGAATAACACGACACGCGCGTTCGTACAGTTCTTCGGCTACCGGCATATTTCAATCACAACCCGACCACCGTTTCAACTCTCCCCCAGTGAAAAGCCGGCAGCGCGAACCATCGGGCGCAACAACCAATGCGCTCTTCCGCTACCGGAAGTGCTCAGCCCAAACAACGCGCAACACACAAGCGGAAGGGGAAAACTTCCACGGTAAGTCTGCGATGTTGTTTTATTTACCTTTCTGCGTAAATACCTTTATCGGCTCTACCAACGGCGGCTGCGTCGGGTCATCCACTAGATTCTTCGGCATAGGACGCAAGCCCGGTGCCGGCTGTGACTGACAGCAGCAGGATGACAGAGCAATGGCTCCTACGAGTAAGGTGATGAGAGATACGGCTTTCATAATGTCGGAAGTTTCCTCCTCACTATTCAAGCATAATTCAGCCTTGCTGTCAACGGTAAATTAAACTTTTTTGCCCATTTTGCGAACTTTTTCCGTTTCCTCAGCCACCTGCGCAGCCTTGCTGCGCTTAACGGATTGACTTCGTACGTCATACTTCGTTCATCGCACTTGCTCGCTCCCTCTGTGTTTTCCGACAACACAGCCAACGTTCAGCGCAAAACTGTCATTTTTTCTTGTGCTAGGCGTGAATTATGTCGCACTGAAGTATTTTCAAAATGGGAAAGATGTGGTAAGATGTCGTGGCGACAGC
This sequence comes from uncultured Akkermansia sp., assembly GCA_964545935.1. Classification (GTDB taxonomy): domain Bacteria; phylum Verrucomicrobiota; class Verrucomicrobiia; order Verrucomicrobiales; family Akkermansiaceae; genus Akkermansia. The sequence goes on from CAZJIH010000004.1 coordinate 44,764, forward strand.
TCAGAAGAACGAGACAGCAGAGATAATTTTATATGACAGAGAAACCTGAGAAAAAGGATCAAGTACCTGATAATAAAGGGATAAAACCGCATAGACCTTTTAATTTAGGCTTATGGGTGTTGTTGTCGGTAGTAGCGGGCATCATCATGTTGGCATTTATGTACAACGATGGTATCGGTTCGGGCAGAAAAAAGATAGACTTGCGGGAATTTGAAGAAGAGTACCGAGCCGGAAACATTGTACTCGATGAACCGGAGAATTTCCCCATAGAAGTTATCTCGGATGAAGGATCAACTTCCGGAATCATACACGCCTACCTGTACACCGAAAAGCCTAAATTTGCGTATGGAAATTTTTACATGCCGTTTACGGATTGTGATGAGATAAAGTCACTTTGCAATCGCTTCGGGATAACAACTACATCACCCGAAGGCGCGGATGAACCCTTGCCGGCTGAGAAGGAAAACACCGATCGTATTTGGTCCACCGAACAATTTCGCGCACTGGGGGAAGAAGGTCGCATCGAAGTGCGTACCCCGGCTGTTATCCACCTGCGCAGCAACGGTAGCGGATATATCGAAGGCTCTTACCGTAAAGAACCTTTGACGAAACCTTCACGTAGAAATGTAATCTCAACGGTGGTAAATTTCGACAGTCGTTTTCAGGCGGATCGCATACGCACGCTGCTGGGGAATCATGCTGTGTACCGAGTAGAGAGCAACACCTTTCAGTTGTTGTTGATCAATTGTTTGCCTGTTTTACTCATTTTACTCGTATTCTTCCTACTTTATCGCATCGGGAGCGGGGGACCGAACGGGGCCGTTAAATTCGCGAAAAGTCGTGCGCGTCTCATCGACCCGGCTCACAATAAAACAACATTCGCGGATGTAGCCGGTGTACCGGAAGCCAAGGAAGAAGTACGAGAACTCGTCGAATTCCTGCGTAATCCGATGAAATATCACGCTTTAGGCGGTGTGATACCCAAGGGTGTCCTCATGGTCGGTCCCCCGGGTACCGGTAAGACCCTCCTCGCCAAAGCTATAGCCGGTGAAGCCGGGGTCCCCTTTTACGCTATCTCCGGCTCCGACTTCATGGAAATGTTTGTCGGTGTCGGCGCGAGTCGTGTGCGAGACATGTTCGCGGAAGCCAAACGCACATCTCCCTGCCTCATTTTTATCGATGAAATTGACGCGGTAGGCAGACATCGCGGACACGGAGTGGGAGGCGGACACGATGAACGGGAGCAGACCCTCAATGCTCTGCTGGTAGAGATGGACGGCTTTACGGACAATGAAAACATTATAGTGATAGCCGCTACGAATCGCGCGGACGTACTTGACCCGGCTCTGCTGCGCCCGGGGCGCTTCGACCGCCAAGTTATGGTCAACTTGCCTGACGCCTCCGGCAGAGAACAAATTTTACACGTTCACGTCCGTAAAATAAAATTATCCCCGGAGGTCGATCTCAAGATAGTAGCGCGTGCGACTACCGGTTTCTCCGGCGCGGAACTCGCTAACCTCGTGAATGAAGCCGCTTTGGTCGCTGTGCGTCGCAAACATAAAGCCGTGGAACAAGATGATTTTGAGGAGGCTCGTGAGAAGGTACGATGGGGAAGAGAGCGTCGTTCCATGGAAATTACGGAACGTGAGAAATGGATGACTGCCGTACATGAAGCCGGACATGCTATCTGTTTGCTTAGGACTGAACTTGTTAAATCTCTCCCTCTCCACAAGGTAAGTATTATTCCGCGTGGACCTGCCCTCGGAGTTACAATGATGCTGCCGGACGAAGATAAACACAGCGAGTATAAACAAGAATTGCTCGATTACATCGTGATGAGTATGGGAGGGCGCTGCGCGGAGGAAATCATGTTCGGTGACATATCCGGCGGTGCTCGCGGCGATATTAGTCAGGCAACGTCTATCGCCCGTAAAATGGTCTGTGTGTACGGTATGAGTGAAAAACTCGGCCCGGTCGACTATGGTTCCGGACACGACGAAGTCTTCCTCGCTCGTGACTTCGCCCAATCTGTCCGTAGCTATTCCGAAAGTACAGCTCAACTTATCGACCAAGAAGTCCGGCGTATCGTCGAAGAAAATTATCAACGCGCCCACGATATTCTGTCTGCCGATAAACCACGTCTGGAGCTGATCGCTCACAAACTCATCGAATATGAAACCCTCAACGGCGACCAAATCAAGGAACTCCTCGATACCGGGGTACTCCTGAATCCTCCGACCCGCGATTTACCACCCGAAACTTAATCCCATCTCTCTATGTCCTCCTTTCAACTTGCCCAAGCATGCGCCGATGCCGCACGCGACGCTAAGGCTGCCGATGTCGCTCTCTTCGATCTCCGCAATTCTTCCTCTATTACGGACTTCGCCGTCGTCTGCACCGCATCTTCTATCCCACATCTACGTGCGGTCATCCGCGATATTGACCGACTTGTTTCCGAACGTTGCGGTGCTTCACCGGTTTATGCGGAACGTTCCCCTCAATCCCTCTGGTCTGTCCTCGATTATATCGACGTCATGGTTCACGTGATGGCAGCTGAAGTCCGAGAATTTTACCAATTAGAAAATCTTTGGAAGAATTAGCCGTGGTTTATTTTTGTCATGGCAGCGACGATACGGTCGTTGACACTGTGATGGAGCATAGCGGCGGCCATACGGCAGGCGTTGAGGATGGCGGTTGCGTTTGCGGAGCCGTGAGCGATGATAGAGACTCCGTTTACCCCCATTAAGGGACATCCGCCGACTGTATCAGCACTCATACTGACCGCTATACGATGCAGAACCGGACGCATAGCGAGAGCACCGAACATAGCCATGGGACTCTTTTTGATGCCGTCTCGGAGCCAATGGGCAAAGGCTTTAGCCGTGGCCTCCACACTTTTGAGGAGGATATTTCCGGTGAAACCATCTGTCAACGCGACATCCAGTTCAGATTCAAAGAGGTCATGCCCCTCGCAATTGCCGATAAAGTTAAAGGGGAGAACACCGCGTGCATTGAGTTCACGAAGCAGATGAAGCGCTTCACGTGAAAATTCACTCCCCTTGCAATCCTCCGTACCATTGCTCATGACAGCCACATTCGGATTCGGACGATTGTAGATGTAGCGAGCCATCATCGCCGACATCACCGCGTATCCTACTAAGTGACTCGCTTTTGCGTCCGGATTTGCGCCCGTATCGCTGACCAGTACATACCCGTGAACACTCGGTAAGGGAGAAACGATCCCCGCACGCTCTATCCCTTCTAAGCGACGTAATTTGATGGTACTTGCGGCTACAGCCGCTCCGGTATTCCCCGCCGATACAACCGCATCACAGGTGCCGTCTTTCACGAGTTCAACCGCCAGACTCATCGATGAATTTTTCTTCTGTCGTACCGCCATCAACCCACTCTCTTCCATACCTACTACCTCCGGTGCGTGTACAATTTCGAGCTTCCTGTTGCCTCCTATCCCAGCCATATCACAAGCACGACGCAAACGTGCCTCATCGCCCACCAAATAAAGTTTTTCCGACTCGTCTATCTGTTTCAACACGAGACGAGCCCCGTCGATATTGACCTGCGGGGCACGATCCCCACCCATGGCATCCAAAGCGAGTCTCATGTTCCTAGATATTTTTACTATGTCCTTGCGCAGTATAGCATACCCCCTCCGAATGTCAAACAAAAAATGATAACATAATTCCCGAAATTCGAAATTAAAATAGTGCGACTATTTCGTATACCGATGATTAGGTAAAGTTATAGGCATCGACATCGAGGGAGATAATGACATCCTGTCCGGGGGAAAGACGCGAGATTTGTTCGGAGACGATAGAAGAGATCAGGCGGGAAGTAGGAGCTTTAAGAACGCATTGGAAACGGTATTGACCGTAAGCCATAGCGAGGGGAGCCGGCAAAGGGTCGCTGATAAAAACCGAAGGTGGGAGTGCGGTGAGGAGGCGTTTATGGAGAGTTTGAAGGGCGAGACGCGCGAGGTCTTCCTGTTCGGAACGGGCAGTAAGTACAGCCAGATGAGAGAATGGAGGGAAGTTAAAATGCTCACGTAAAGCAAGTTCGTTATCGGCAAAACCGTCTGTATCGTGCCGGCGCGCGAATTGAATGGCGTCGGCATGCGGTGAAAATGTTTGAATGATAACTTCGCCGTCCGCTTCACCGCGACCGGCTCGCCCGGCGACTTGAGTAAGAAGTTGAAAAGTACGTTCAGCGGCGCGTGGGTCCGGAATACAGAGTCCGAGATCGGCATTTAAGACCCCGACCAAGGTTACACCCGGGAAATCCAGCCCCTTGGATATCATTTGTGTACCCAACAATATATCAATACGATGCGCACGAAAATCTCCTAAGATATCCCGTAAAGCATTTTTGCGGGAAGTAACATCCGCGTCCACTCGCTGAATACGTGCATTAGGAAAACACCGCCGCATGAGTACCTCTACTTTCTGCGTACCGTAACCCTGTAACAAAATGTTACGTGAATGGCACTCCGGACAATTCGGCGGCACAATTGCGCGATAACCGCAGATATGACACACGAGCCGATTCTCCGGTAAATGATATGTCAACGGCAAAGAACAATGGGCACAAGTCGCGACATATCCGCAATCCGGACATTGCAGAGCACGGGCAAAACCGCGCCTATTGAGCAAGAGAATGGTTTGTTCGCTGCGTTGCAAACGGTCATCGATAGCGATACGTAGGCGTTCGGAAAGGATACCCAAGCAGCGTTTATCCTTCGGTTCAGTACGCATATCGAGTATTCGGGTCAGCGGTAGACGACGTCCGTCTGCCCGGGTGTCGATACGCACGAGCTTATATTTACCGCGTCGGGCATTGTAAATAGACTCAAGCGAGGGCGTGGCGGAGCCGAGTACTATGGTGGCGTGCTCCGTTTTAGCTCGCATCACGGCAAGATCGCGTCCGTGATATCGCGGCGTAGTTTCCTGTTTGTAGGAAGCATCGTGCTCTTCATCCACAATGATAAGTCCGAGGTTACAAACCGGCGCAAAGAGGGCAGAACGCGGACCGATAGCTATACGCGCCTTTCCGCGACTGATGGAATGCCATTCATCGAAGCGTTCTCCGTCGCTCATTGCGCTGTGAAGGATGGCTACCGCTCCGGGCATATCCGCGAAACGACTCTTAAAACGTGCCATGGTCTGCGGTGTCAACGATATCTCCGGTACAAGTATGAGAACTCCTTTTCCGTTTTCAAGAACCCGTGCCGCCGCCTGTAAATATACCTCCGTTTTTCCGCTACCTGTTACACCTTGCAAAAGAATAGGTTGAGACGAACCGGCGCGATAGGCATCCATGATGACATCGAGGGCATGCTGCTGCTCCTCATTTAATGTTAGGGGTTGACTGAGCGCGTAGACTTCATTTCCTGCTGGATCGCGATGCACCGGACGCTCTTCCAAACTCACCAGCCCGGATTCAGCAAGCGAACGACAGGATGCCAAAGCTGAAGTACCCCCGAATTCAGACAAAAAACCGGATTTTTCATTGCTTTCCTGTAGCAATTTCAGGATAGCACCCTGCCGCGGTGCTCGTTTATTGATGCGATTGAACTCTTCATCCGTCGGCTGTCGCAAGAGTACCACATATTTTTGCGTTTTTTCTTCATGGCGTTCCCGGCGTACCGGTTCCGGTACAATGCATCGAAGTACTTGTTCTATAGGCGCAGCATAATAGGCGGCAGCCCACTCCGCGAGATCCATGAGCGCGGAACTTACTACCGGTTCCTCTTCGATAAGTCGTACCAACGGTTTAAGTCGGTACTCCGTGCTCATCTCTACAAGCTTAAGCACCGTACCGGTAGCGGAACGCCCCCGTATCGGTATTTCAACCCGGCACCCCCGCTGTACACGCATCCCGTGCGGTACGGCATAATCGAGTACCATATCGCTGATACCGTCGACCAATACTCGCGCCGCACCTTCCCCGATATTACGCTCCGGCTCACCGAGCAAAGAATTGGGGTAAAGCGGTTGCGCGTCCGAGCCGGACTCGTCCCGGTACATCATTCATCTACCTCTTCACTGGAGATAATGCGTACCACTACGTGCTTCCCGAGTTTTTCACCGGCAGCTTTCGCTAAAGAACGTATGGCAGACGCTGTCATGCCATTGTGTCCTATCAGTGTAGGTACATCCTGCGGTGGTAAAACAAGACGAAAACGTATCATACTGTCATCCGCTGAACGTGCTACGCGTAATTGTGCCTGCTCCGGATGTTTAAGTAGAGGCTTTGTGACGATAAACAGATAACGACTGACTATTTCTATGAGCTTTTGCATGTCTTCTATATGGTTTGTCGGGGGTACTGCGTCCAGTATACACCGACATCTCCCCTCTGTCAACCCAACCCGCATTTTTTGATTTAGGATCGAGGAATCTAGCGCGCTGAACCGCAGTCCTGCCCCAATGCCCACCTCCCCATCGCATTTACGATCTTAGATTTTTGATTGACGATTTGAAATTCTAGGCGCCTACGT